>ONWK01000123.1 GCA_900321505.1 uncultured Eubacteriales bacterium | reverse complement strand
GCGAAACCGCTTTCGGAGCAGGCGTAAATATTGATGATATCCAGCTTCTTATTATATACATTGTTTGCAGGCTCGCTGCCTACAAAGAGCATACGAAGGAAGGGACCTGTGGTATTACCCAGCATACGTACATATGAAGGCGTAAGGAAGGTAATGGTTATACGCTTTTCAATGAAGAACCGTTTCAGCGCACCGGGATTTTTAATGGTTGCATAGCCCACAACGAAGGTTTTTGCGCCGAAAACGCTTAAGCATCTCAGGATTACTATGACTGATGCCACGAAATTCAGAGGAGCAAGAAGGGCAAGCCTGTCCTTGTCAGTAAAGGGCGATGTGCCATTGATCATGATAGAATCTATGGCCCGTCCGAGATTTCCGTATTCATGGAGAACTCCCTTGGGATTTCCGGTGGTTCCTGAGGTATAGATCGCATATGCAGCATCATGCTCAGATACCTCCTCATGTCCAAAGATCGGATCTTCACGGGATAGCTCTCCCCACGCTTCGGCATTCAGTTCTATCTTGCAGCCACAGTCCTCCCGGATATATTTTATACGCTCCGGAGCATAGGTATCCTCTACCAGAGCCCAGGCAGCACCTGCCTTCCATACACCCACCATGGCAATGATCGGAGCGATACCGCGGGGAAGATCGATGAGAACAAAATCCTCCTTGCCGATGCCTTTTTTCTTCAGATATGCATATACTCTGCCGGTCATATCATCAAACTGCGCATAGGTAATCCCCTTGGAATGAGCTTCATCAAAGAGAATCGCAGTATTCGGGCTCTCCTTAGTGAACACTTCCAATTGATCAATGATAGTCTTCATTTACTTCTCCCTTCGTATTCCTTTTATTTCATTCAGGCCGGTGCCGGACAGTGACCGATACCCGCAGCCATTCCGTAATTCACGGTTCCGGTGCCCTGCATCCGCTGCACGTGACACTACTGAATGACAGCTTATATTTTATCATATTTAGATAATACCCTACAAGTTAGTTTTGCTTTTTCTCCTGTTGCACCTGCTATGTAAAAGTGCTATTATGTCTCTTGCTTATCAAGATATATCAGCCCGGGAAATGATCCCCGGCCGGGAAAGGAATTATCATGGATACTCTGGACATACTCAGGCAGCTTTGTATCATCATCGTAGCTGCCAAATTCTTCGGTCTTCTTGCCAGAAAGGTTAAGGCACCGCAGGTTGCGGGCGAGATCATCGCCGGTCTTCTTATCGGTCCCAGCGTATTCGGCTTTGTACAGTCCTCCGACTTTCTGTCGGGGCTTGCGGAGATCGGAGTCATCATACTCATGTTTACAGCCGGTCTGGAGACCAACATCTCCGACCTGAAAAAGACCGGTCCGAAGGCGACAATCATCGCCTGCGCCGGTGTATTCGTTCCGCTGGTCTTAGGCACCCTGCTTTATATGGCCTTCTACGGCTGGGCGGCTGTAGGTACGGAGGAATTCTACCGTGCGCTGTTCATCGGTACCATCCTTACGGCAACCTCCGTCAGCATTACCGTTGAAACCCTCAGGGAAATGGGCAAGCTGCAGGGAGAACTGGGACAGACCATCATGAGCGCCGCCATCATTGACGACGTTATCGGCATCGTTGTGCTCACCGTAGTAATAGGCTTTAAGAAACCCGATTCCGCCGTTTCCAGCGTTCTCCTGAGGACCGGAGCCTTCTTCCTTCTGGCCATCGTGCTCGGCGTGGTCATCTATAAGCTTTTCAAATGGTACGACGCACGTCACCCTCACACCCGCCGTATTCCTATTCTGGGAATTGCCCTTGCATTTGCGCTTTCCTATGTTGCGGATAAATATTTCGGTGTGGCCGATATCACCGGCGCTTATCTGGCGGGCGTTATTCTCTGCCAGCTCAGGGATTCGAAGTACATAACCGAAAAGATGGATATCAATTCCTATATCATCTTCGGGCCTGTCTTCTTCTGCAGTATCGGGCTTTCCACAAATATCCGTACCCTGGATATGACCATACTCTGGTTCTCGCTGGCCTTTGTTGTAGTAGGACTTCTTTCAAAGGTCGTGGGCTGCGGCCTGACCTCAAGACTTCTCGGATTTCGCGGTAAAGACGCCCTCAAGGTCGGCTGCGGAATGATGACCCGCGGCGAGGTCGCCCTTATAGTGGCCCAGCGCGGATTGAAGGCGGACATGCTTGAGCCTGCCTACTTTACGGCAGTCATACTGCTTATCATCACCAGTTCCATCCTCACGCCGCTGGTACTGAAATGGCTGTACTCGAAAGACGCGCCGGAAGAGCCACAGGCTGTAGAATCTCATGAATAAACGAAGTAGGGCCGCAGGCGGGGGGGAGGCCTGCGGCCCTGGGAGGGGAAATCTTTATTGTGAACTTTTTGTTCTGACTGTACTATGCTGTTATTGTTACAGATCTTCTCTCGGTGTAACCGGTCTGGAAAGGGATACCTCGAGATTCCCGTTACCGGTCCTTATCTCATCCATCATTGCCTTTGCCGACACATCCGGTCTTATCTTCACTCCGTAAGTGATCTTATACAGACTGCCCATATTGGTCGTCTTCACTTCATCTATGGTCCAGCTGCTGAGATATTTCTCAAATACACTGTCAAACTTTCCTTCATAATCAAGGTTTTCGGGAACCGTGATCTTAAGTACTCTTTCACTGTCGTTCTTTCCGCCGAATCCGGTCAGATCAAGAATAAGCATCAGTATGGAGATCACTGCCGCAAATATTGCTGCAAATCCCAGATAACCCATACCGGTTGCAAGGCCTACTGCCATGTCTACGAAGATTACCGCCATTTCCTGGCCTTTACCGGGGGCAGAACGGAATCTTACAAGACTGAAAGCTCCGGCTACGGCAACACCAGTACCTACATTTCCGTTCACCAGCATGATCACCATCTGCACTGCAGCCGGAAGGACCACCAGTGTGATCATGAAGCTCTTTGACGGTTTATTCTTTATTCTGTACAGGAGGGCTATAAGAAAACCGCAAAGTATCGAGCAGAGCGTGGCATACAGGAATTCCTCGCCGGTGAGCGTTGCTGATGTAAAAACCGTGTCAAATATCGTACTCTTAAGCATATACCATCGCCCCCTTCTGTCCGGCATTCGCCAGGTTCTCTGCAAAACTTATCATATAAGCGCGGGACATTGCCCTTGCCGTCATTATTTCATAACCTCTTCCATACTTGGAAAAGGAAACGGGAAAGATCGAAAGCTCACTCATCATGTGCGAAAGCTCCATCGGAAATGCATTTGCTATCTTCACTTCCATGAGATACTGTCCGGGCTGAAGGATATCTTCACCCTTAGGTCCTTCCGCAAGATCAAGCCTGTCCGTTCTCCAGCGTATGTCTCGGTCAACGGTTATTCTCAGCTCCGGATCCTCCGTTCCCAACATGGCGATGCGTCTGTAGGAGATCGCCATTGCCGGTCTGAGGCCCTTATAGCCTTCCTTAAAAGCATCTATCTCTGATTTGATCTGCGACTTCTGGCTCAGATCATTCCTGTTCTCCAGATATCCCTTTGCCATGGCGTAGGGAGCATCTATGCGGCGCTTATAAACCACACCGTCATATTTCTTCTTGATCTCGATAAAGGAGGTTGCACTTCCGTCCTGAGGTGTCCCGTAGGTTCTAAGCCGAAGTTTTTCTTTGTAGAGCGGCTTCTCGAGAGAGGTTCTGATCAGGCCGAAATCCGGAGTATCATAGTAGATATTCAGAATGTCTGTTTCGCCGTGACTGTCAACCTGTGCGATACCCTGGAGTCTTTCCCTCAGTGCAAGATACTGTTCAGTGCTAAGCAGATATTTAATTTCCGTTCTTTTGAATACTTCCTTAAATGCCATGAGACCACCTCATTTCCGCGAATTTTTATCTTTATCTTCGCGCTCTTTCGTGTTACTGACGTCATATTAACCTGTCAATCTGAAAGAAACCTTAAAAAGCTAAAAATTTTTTTAGGGAATTAAAAAGACGGTTCCAAATATCCGGAACCGTCCCAAATCTGTCTCAATTTTACTCCTGTTTACTGTAATATGCTTCCAGCTTTGGCCGTGCAGCCACATAATACGGCTCCAGCCTTTTATCAAAATGCTTTCCCATGCCCTCCATTATGATCTTATCCGCTTCCTCGAAGGACATGCTTTCCTTATAAACACGCTTGCTCACCAGTGCATCATATACATCTGCTATCGCCATGATCCGGGCCTCCAGCGGGATATCCAGCCCCGAAAGGCCTTCCGGATAACCCGAACCGTCCCAGCGTTCATGATGGTAGGTTGCCACATTTTCCGCGATCTTACGGAAATATTCATCATCAGTCCCCTCAAGGACCTCATGGACTATGCGGCCGCCCTCCGCGGCGTGAGTCTTCATTATTTCAAATTCCCAGGGTTCAAAACGTCCGGGTTTTCTGAGTATCGCATCATCTACCGCGATCTTTCCCAGATCGTGCATGGGCGCAGCCTTGATGACGGCCTTACGGAATTCAGGCGTGATGTGCATCCTGTTATCCTTCATTATTTCATCCATCAGAATACGCACCCCTTCGCTGGTCCTCTTTATATGGCCGCCCGTGGAATTATCCCGGCTTTCAACCATCGTTGCCAGACTCAGGATCAGCTTGTCATGCATTTCCGCTATATGGGCGGTTTTCTCATCAACCTCTTCCTGAAGTACCGTATTGAAACGGTTGATCAGTGATATGTACTCCTGATTTTTTGTATCATCCCTGACAAAGATTCTGAAGCCGCGTCTCTTTTTCCCGTCATACAGGTAATCCACATCAAAGAGATAGGTATGCCCTTCTCTTGAATAAAAGGATGTATGGTTATTCTGATTATCAATGAAGCTCTGAAGTCTGTTGAGTGCCTGTTCCTTCAGGAAAGGACTGTTCTCCGAAGGAGTATCCACCTTGATCTCCCTGAGCTCAGGGAAGAAAGCCTGTGCCGCATCATTACTTCCGAGATAACGCATTCTGGTATCAAAGGACAGGAATCCCGCTTCACCGGTCTCTATCAGGGAATCCAGATGGGTTTCCTCCACATCATAGAGACATATGTTGCGAACTATCAGCAGGAAGAAAAACTGGGCAAAGCAGTACGCTGCCGGCAAAGGTTCGATATCCCGCGGAAAGAGTTTGCTGCCAAGATACGAAAATGCAGTAATAAGCACCGGGATCGCCAGATAAATGATCACCTTGTTCGGCACATTTTTTTTTCTTGAAAAACTGTAGGCAAGGGCTCCGATGCTGATCAGGAAATAAAGTACCACCATACAGTAAAATACCGTATGCATGAACCCATATTCCTTTATCAGCACAAGAGATCCGTCCCTGATCTCAGCCTCTACACTTGTATAGAAGATAGGAAGCCAGTTTGAAGCAAGCACTGATGCGTAAATAATTATCGTGATAACAAAGAAGGTGATACGTATCTCCTTTGGCAGACTCATGCCGCACCTGTCAAGAACGCACATCATGATAAAGAGCAGCAGGAAACAGCCGCCCAGATATACGATATAATTGGCGATGATCGCCTCATTAAGGGATGTTGCCACCGAACGGAGAAAATATCCCATATTTGCAATAGGGATAAAAGCAAAGATAAGTGTGAAATGCACGTCAAAATGCTCATGCCATATTAATACATAAACCAGCGTGAGTATTATCGAAAGACATAATGTGACCAGATAGAATACCATAAAGCTCCTGCCCTTTCTTCCGTATTTAAACAAACCGGAAGCATTTCACGGATCACCGATATTCTATCATATTTCACCCGCAAATAGCAAGCCGGGACCGCCGGGGAAAACCCGGGCAAGTC
>ONWK01000362.1 GCA_900321505.1 uncultured Eubacteriales bacterium | reverse complement strand
TCCACCTCCCTGGTCACCAGGAACAGCTTCATTATCCCGACATATAAAGCCAGGGTGCCGAGCAGCGAGATAAGCATTTTGCCTATACAGGTAAAGGCTTCCTTCAGTGAAACCCGGGATGTGTACCTTATCAGCGCCGTAAGCATGATAACAAAAGCAAAGGAGATATAGGACTGATATATTCCCAATGAAAGCGTTCCGAAAATGATGCCGCCGGCCAGCATGAACCATCTTCTGCGGTCCTCCCGGCCGCACTCCGCCCACCTTACGGTAAGCACGCCGCACAGCACTGCAAAAAGGATTCCCAGAGAATAAGCAGGCGCCGTGAAGGTGTATCCCATCATGCAGATCATTCCCGGGAAAGACACCAGCAGCACAGGGAAAAGTATCCGCGGCAGCCTTCTTTTAAGGCCGAAGCTGTCCACCATCAGACAGGCAGCCAGGGTTATATGCAGCATCACGAAAAGACCGTTCAGCACCGGAAGGCTCCACATATTATTTCCCATGATGGCCTCAACCGAACGCTTTATGATCCACAGCACCCATCTGCCTGAGGATACTGATACTCCGATGCCGAAGGTATTCGCCATCTCATCCCTGAGATCAAGCCTGTTGAACATTACCAGAGCATAACAAAGCAGAAATGTGACCGCCGAAGCTATGATCACATCTCTTCTGTCAGATATATATTTTCTGAACACCTTCATATGCTCTCCTCCGTCCACCGGCATATTTTACGCTATGATCCCCTCAGCCGCCAGTCTGTCGGTAATCTGAAGCACTGTCATAACATCCAGCTCCGTGATCTCCGCAATCTGCATCAGATCATTTCTGCCGTCACAGTATGCGAGCACATTCATCATATCAAGAGATGAATTGGACGAGCCCTTTATGGACATGGTGGAATAAAGGCCTCTCTTACCCATCTGCGGCTCGCAGGGGATCTGTGCCATATAACGGCGGTTTTTCTCAAGCACCGATATCACCTTCATCATAAGCTCATAAGAACCTAAAAGGCCCGAAGGCGTAACAAGCGTAAGATCATCCGCGGAGGTATGATATTCCGGATATTTGTGGAAAAGACTCCTGCACACACTGCAGACCGGAAGATTTATCAGCGGCGACTGGAACTGCCTTTCGTCCGAGCCACGTTCGAGATAGCTGTACGCCTGAAATGAATCCGTATGACTGCGCAGCACGGCATCCAGCACACGGTCAGTAAGTGTATTTCCGTACCTGGTCTTCACATATGAATAAGTGCGGTCATCACCGGCGCAGTTTATCACAAAGCCGGCCTTCACACGCTCCTTCAGCTGCCTTTGCTCATAGTTCTGCGACAGCCAGGTTATTGAGCCTATAGTCTCCGGTATATATATGATCCTGTAGCTGTAATGTCTTCTTTCAAGCCTGCTCAGATATTTTCCGAGCCAGGCAGTGACCGTAGGTCCGGAGCACTCATTATTCGCCATGGAAGGATGGCAGATATAGGTGGAAATGAGTATCTCCTCCTCAGTCTCTCCCGGGAAATAAGCCTCTGCGTAATTCAGAACTCCGCCTTCATCCAGAGTACTCCTGATCACCGCATGATATTTCCCCGGCTTCAGCAGGTCCAGCTGCTTCTGACTCATACAGAAACCGGATCTCGGTCTGTAATATGATGTTACATACGGTATCCACTCAGGCTGCTCAGGTAATGTATGTACTATCTCCTTCAGCTCATCCAGTGAAAGATATTCGTCCATGGGAACGGAATAACCAACCACATGAAGATTATTCTCCCTGAAATCAATTATCCTCTTTCCGGATTCATCCTCAATATAAGCCTCCGAACAGTTCCACTCCGCCGGCACCTTCCAGTCATAAACCGCCGTTCCGCAGGGAACCTCCTTCAGCTCCAATTCCGGAAGCTGCTCCTTCACCAGCCTGAGCGTCTCCCTTACGCCTTCTCCCGTCAGGCTCCGGCATATGGGAAATATACGCTTTACGAATCCATACATTTCTTCACCGGTAACCCGGTTAATAACCTCTGACATTTTTTCTCTCCTTTTGGCACACGTGGGACCACCCTGAGCACTCTCACTCCACCCAGCTTACCACATCCGTCTTTCTTGCCGGTGTCTTATCACCCGCCGCGGGATATCCCAGCGCGATCATCGCCCAAACCTTATGTGTTGACGGAATCTCCAGTGAATCCAGCAGTCCGCGTATCTCAGGCTGATCGCAGATGCGCATCAGTCCGTTAAGCCAGCAGGCCCCAAGCCCCATGGAATGTGCTGCCAGCAGTATATTCTCTGCGGCGCAGGAGGCATCCTGGATACCGCAGTCATTTCTTATATCATTTGATACCAGGATCAGCGTGTCCGGATTATTGAAGCCATAAAATCCGGTCTTTTCACGGGCCGCAACACCGGCGCCGGTTTCTCTGATCTCCTCTATCTTTTCCTTATTCCGTACCACCGTAAAGCGCCAGGTCTGCAGATTATGCCCCGAAGGCGCCTGAATCCCGGCCTGGACCAGCTTCTCCAGCACTTCTCTCGGTATCCGCTCCTCCGTAAACTGACGCACGCTGTGCCGCGACAGAATGCTTTCCAGAAGTGTGGTATCCACAGCCGGTTCCGCATTTTTCTCATCCCAGAGCCTGCGGACCGCCTTTCTGTCCAGCTTCTTCATGCGGTTTCTCGGTATCTCACCGATCCTTATGATCTCCCCGGGCAGTTTAAAGGGTTCAAGCCGCTCGGCAAGGAAATGTCTCAGTTCTTCCACGGAGAAGGGATCATCTACCGCCACAAAAAGCGCCGGCACCTGTCCGAGTATTTCATCCGCCACGCCTATGCATGCGGCATCCCTGACTGCCGGAAATTCGGTTGCAACATTTTCCACCTCAAGGGGCGAAACCTTCTCCCCTCCGGTATTGATGATGTCATCCGCCCGGCCGAGCATGTATACAAAGCCTTC
>ONWK01000036.1 GCA_900321505.1 uncultured Eubacteriales bacterium | reverse complement strand
CTTTGGATTGAGCCCTTTTATGTCTATGGGGTGCGGATACTTAATATGGATAATTGAGCCATGCCTGCATCTTCGATTGCTTCGTAATCGTCGATGTCGCGGCATTCGCCGTGAAAGATAAACCGGCCGGAGCATTATAACTCCGGCCGGCTTATCTTTCAACATCCCGATTATGCACGCTGTACCTTGTCAGACTTCAGGCATGAAGTACATACATAAATCCTCTGGGGGGTACCATCTACTACTGCACGTACGCGTTTGATGTTTGCCTTCCAGATGTGATTGGATCTTCTATGGGAATGGCTCACATTATTTCCGAAGTGAGCAGCTTTGTCGCAATAAAAGCACTTTGCCATGACTTGACACCTCCTTTACATTTCGAAAATCGCCTTGCTCAGGCCACAACAACGAACATAATAACAGATATGTAAGCGGGATGCAAGCATATTTTTATTTTTTTTGTAATTCGGTTAAACCGGGGCTTGTCCGGTGAGGGTTCCGCAAAAAAAATCTTTCCTTTTCAATCGAAAGCTGTTACAATATAGTGGATTATGTCTGTAATATAATGACCGTAGGAATGAAAGGAGGGGCGTATGGCTGGTACTATAGAAAACACTAATGGAAAGATCGCCATTGACAAGAAGGTAATAGAAGATTATGCCGGGCATGCCGCTCTGGACTGTTTCGGTATCGTCGGTATGGCATCCACTGGTATGAAGGACGGGATCGTTAAAATGCTTAAAGGAGATTCCATAAGCAGGGGCGTGATCGTTGAGAAGGATGAGAATGAACAGCTTATCATAGAATTTCATATAATTGTTGCCTATGGCGTAGGCATTCCTGCTGTTGTGAAAAATCTCAGCAGTAACGTGAAATATCAGGTGGAGGATTACACCGGAATGAAGGTGAAGGCGGTCAACGTTTACGTTGAAGGCGTTCGCGTCATTGATTAAGGAGGATTTTTGCAGTGAATACGCTTGATGCCGGAATGCTCCGGAAGCTTTTTCTGGACGGCGCGAACAATCTAAGTAACAGTAAGGAATATATAAATGAGCTGAACGTATTTCCCGTGCCTGACGGAGATACGGGAACTAATATGACACTCACATTAATGGCTGCTGCCGCTGATGTAAAGGAACAGAAGGAGCCGACCATTGATTCTATCGCCAAGGCTGTCTCCGGAGGCTCTCTGCGGGGAGCAAGAGGCAATTCGGGTGTTATCCTATCACAGCTGTTCCGTGGCTTCTGCAAGGAGATCCGCGGTAAGAAGGAGCTGAATCTTGTAGATATTGCTTCAGGTATGCAGCGTGCCGTGGAGACCGCATACAAGGCCGTAATGAAGCCAAAGGAAGGTACCATACTTACTGTTGCAAGAGGTATGGCGGAAAGAGCTTCCGAGTTTGTTCAGGTGGATGAGACCCGGTCGGTACTTGAATTCCTGGAAGATGTGGTTGCATATGGCGAGGAAGTTCTTAAGCATACGCCTGAAATGCTTCCGGTGCTTGCAGAGGCAGGCGTCGTTGATTCCGGCGGACAGGGACTCATTGAGATTATGAAGGGCTTCCTGATCGGATTGAGAGGCGGTACGGTAGAGACTGCTGAAGCCGGTTCCGTACGTCTTGCAAGGGGTGCAGGCATTCTTGATGATATACCCAAGGCACGCCCCGTATATACAACGGGAAGCGGAAATGACAACATTTCAACCGCGGATATAAAGTTCACCTACTGCACTGAGTTCATAATCCTGCTGGAAAAGGAGCTTAGTGATGAACAGGTTGAGGAGCTGAAGGAATACCTCCTTTCCATCGGCGATTCACTGGTATGTGTTGCGGACGAGGAGCTTGTTAAGGTTCATGTCCATACGAATCATCCCGGAAATGCATTCGAGAAGGGACTTGAATACGGGGCTCTTACGAGAATGAAGGTTGATAATATGAAGGAAGAGCACTCCGAGCGCGTGCTGATGGATCAGGAACGCCAGAAGGCGGATGAGCAGGAGGAGGCCTTCAGACAGATCAAGCTTGAGAGGAAACAGCAGGCTGCGGCTCCGGTGAAGACCAAAAAATACGGGTTTGTTGCTGTTGCGGCAGGAGATGGCATCTCTTCAATATTTGGCGAGGTCGGCGTGGATTATGTACTGTCCGGCGGACAGACTATGAATCCCAGTACGGATGATATACTTAAGGCGATCAATGCTGTAAATGCAGAGACTGTCTTTGTGCTTCCCAACAACAAGAATATCATCATGGCGGCTGATCAGGCTGCAAATATCTGCAAGGACAAGACAGTGATCGTGATCCCCAGCAAGACCATTCCACAGGGGATCAGTGCGATGATCGCATTCTCCGACATAGCGGAAGCAGAGGACAACCGCAGGGAGATGACGGCTGCCATCGAAACGGTAAAGACCGGAGAAGTAACATTTTCGGTAAGAGATACATCGGTTGAAGGAAATTCCATACTGAAGGGCGACATCATGGGTATAGATGACGGCGGTATCCGTGCGGTAGGAAAGGATGTGGCAGCGGTTACTGCTGAGATGATCGAAGGTATGGTGGATGATGATGCAGGTCTGATAACTCTGTATTACGGGGAGGATACCGCGGAGGCGGACGCCGAAGCTCTCCGTGCCGGTCTTCTGGAAAAATACGAGGATGTGGATATCGAGCTGCATTCCGGCGGACAGCCGATCTACTATTATATAGTCTCTGTGGAATAATGCATTATGGAATTACAGGACCCTGTTCAGGTTATACGCGGTATCGGTGAGAAGACGGCGGAGGGCCTGAATAAACTGAATATAGCGACGGTGCAGGATCTCATTTCATATTATCCGCGGCGCTACACGGGCTATGATCCGCCGGTTCCCATCGGGGAGGCGGCAGAGTTTGACCGTGTGACCGTAGAGGGCGAGATCTGCACTGCCATAAGGGTAAATAAGGGGCCGCGATATACGATCACGACCCTTTCTGTACGTGATGCCAGCGGCAGTGCTGAAATGGTATGGTTCAACAGTCCGTATCTTGCAAATTCACTGAAAAAGGGCAGTAAATACTGCTTTACGGGGACACTCAGGATCAAGGGCAGAAGACGGGTCATGGAAATGCCGGAGGTCTTCAGTCCTGAGAAATATAAGGAAATGCAGAAGGTGCTTCAGCCTGTATATCCGCTGGGAGCGGGTGTTAAGAATTACCAGCTCCGCAAGGCAATCATGGGTGCCGGGGAACTGATAAGTTCGCTTCCGGAAACGGTTCCGGATGATCTGAGGCAGCGCTACGGCCTGCTTACCAGGGCAGAAGCGGTTCAGAATGTACATTTTCCGGAGAATACGGAGATACTGAGGAAAGCGCTGAAGCGCATAGCTTATGATGAATTCGTAAGCTTTCTCAAATCCGTACAGGAGATACGCCGGGAGTGCATGTCATCGCCCAGTTCATTCTGCATAAATGATGAGGCGGATGAGAAGCTGAGACTGCTATTGGACGGGCTTCCCTACAGGCTTACAAAGGGGCAGGAGGACGCCCTTGATGATATCATCATGGATATGTCCGGCGGGTATGTGATGAACCGGATGATCCAGGGAGATGTGGGCTGCGGAAAGACCATACTTGCGGCATCGGCCCTTTATCTTGCGGCGGTTTCCGGATGGCAGGGCGCACTGATGGTGCCGACGGAGGTGCTTGCAATGCAGCATTTCCGGGATCTTACGGAGCTTTTCCGTGATACGGATGTGAAAGCTGCGCTGCTGGTGGGTTCTCTTCCCGCAAAGGAAAAACGGGAGATAAGGAACAGGATCAGAGAAGGCAGTGTTGATATAGTAATAGGAACCCATGCCCTGATACAGGAGAGTGTGGAATATAAAAATCTCGGACTTGTGGTCACCGATGAACAGCACCGTTTTGGTGTGAGACAGCGTGAACGCCTTTCCGAAAAGGGAGATCTTCCGCATGTGCTGGTAATGAGCGCGACTCCGATACCGCGTTCGCTTGCGATGATCATTTATGCCGATCTGGACATTTCACTGATCACAGAGCTTCCGGGAGGAAGAAAGAGGATACTTAACTGTGTTGTCGGGACGGATTACCGGCCAACGGCCTACAGGTTCATTCTGGGAGAGGTGCAGAAGGGGCATCAGGCCTACATCATCTGTCCCAAGGTTGAGGATTCCGAAGGAACCGAGCTTGAAAATGTTGTTTCCTATGCAGAATATCTGCAGGAACTTTACGGCGGTCAGGTCAAGGTGGGTTATCTTCATGGAAGGATGAAGGACGAGGAGAAGGAAAAGATCCTTGAAAGCTTCCGTCAGGGAGAGATACAGGTGCTTGTGGCAACAACGGTCATTGAGGTTGGGATCAATAACCCCAATGCGACGGTGATGATGATCGAAAATGCGGAACGCTTCGGCCTTGCGCAGCTGCACCAGCTGAGAGGGCGCGTTGGCCGCGGCACCGAGCAGTCCTACTGTATATTTATAAATGTAAACCGTACCGAAGAGTCTGTAGAAAGGCTCAGGGTACTCGAGGAGTCAAATGACGGCTTCCACATAGCGGCGGAGGACCTGAGACTCCGGGGACCGGGGGATTTCTTCGGCGTAAGGCAGAGCGGCGATATCATGTTCAGGGTTGCGGATATCTATGACCATGCCGACATGCTGAAGGCGGCCCAGGAGACGGTGCTGATGTCGTAGCAGGATATGAATCTACGGAATGGTAGATTGTCAGATTATATACAGTGCTCTCCGGATGCATTGCAAACGGAGATACGGAATAGTAGATTGTGATCTATGAAAACGGGAGTACAGATTATGAATGAAGAAGAAAAGAACGAACAGAACATTCAGCAGAATACAGAGCTGAACCCAAGTCCGAGTGATGCGCCGGCTGCTGAGCAGAATAATAATACGGGATCGAATATGCCGCAGGAATCTCAGTATCAGCAGGTTCCTCCTGCACCGGCAGGCCCCCAGGCTCCGCAGGTGGCTTATGAACCCAAAAGGGCAGGAAAGGGAGCTTATATTGCCATCGCCATCCTTGCCGCTGCGGTAGTATTTCTTCTGGGCGTTCTCATCGCATGGAAAATGGGCGGAAACGATAATGATAAATCCGCTTCTACAGAGAGCTCAAAGACCGAAGAGGAAAAGAAGACCTCTACGACAGCTGAAGTGACGGAGGCATCCACTGATAAGGATACCGAAGCAACGGAGAAGGAAACCGAAAAGGAGACTGAGAAGGAAACCGAGAAGGACACTGAAAAGACTACGGAGAAGTCCGAGATCAGCAGTGATGTTCCCACGGTTACAAGACCTGCGGTATATGCCACAGTTTCGGACGGTTCCTCCTGGCAGTCCGGCAGCGGATACGTAGTGCAGTATAATGTGGATATCCACAATATGAAGACATCTTCAATAAAGGGATGGGAGGTCCGCATCCCGGGCTTTGAGGATGCAGAGACGGGAGACCACTGGTCGGCCGAGATCGAGATGGACGGCGATGTGCTGGTGGCAACGGCAGTGGATTATAATACAACAATAGACGCCAAGGGCAGCACCGGCTTCGGCGTACAGGTTGAATTTAAGGATGAGGCCGCATCAAAGAAGGTAAGGAAGGATGAGGCCGAGGTTTATATCAACGGTAAGAAATGTGACGAGACCATAGAGGTTCCCACCGCGGCGAACGTTGAGAAGAAACGTGTGGTTGAGCCGGATGCGGGAACAGCCTATGAGTCCCACGGCGCTCTTTCCGTGGACGGAACGGATCTTGTGGATAAGAACGGTAAGCTTTATCAGCTGAAGGGTGTCAGCACCCATGGCCTTGCATGGTTCCCGGACTACGTGAATCCGGAAGCTTTCAAAACCTTCCGGGATGACTGGGGAGCTAACCTGATCCGCCTTGCCATGTATACCGGAGAGGGCGGCGGCTACTGTACCGACGGCGATAAGGACGCGCTGAAGGAGCTTATCGATAAGGGTGTTGAATACGCTTCGGAGCTGGGAATGTATGTTATCATCGACTGGCACATTTTAAGTGATAACAATCCCAAAACCAATCAGGATGAGGCTATACTCTTCTTTGATGAGATGTCAAAGAAATACGCCGACTACGGCAACGTTCTCTATGAGATATGCAATGAGCCCAACGGCGGAACAAAATGGTCTGACATCAAAGAATATGCGGAAGCAGTCATCGATGTGATAAGAAAGAATTCGCCGGATTCCGTAATCATAGTCGGAACCCCCACCTGGTCACAGGATGTGGATGAAGCTGCAAAGGATCCGCTGGAGTATTCAAATATAATGTACACGCTGCATTTCTATGCGGCAACACATAAGGATAACCTTCGTGACAAGCTGAAAAAGGCGAGGGAAGACGGACTTGCGATCTTCATTTCCGAATTCAGTATCTGTGACGCTTCCGGAAACGGAGGCATAGATTACAGCTCGGCAAATGAGTGGTTCCAGCTGATAGAAGATTTCGGCCTTTCCTATGCGGCATGGAATATTTCCAATAAGGACGAGACATCAGCCCTGATCCGTTCGGATTGTACAAAGACCTCCGGCTGGAATGATGATGAACTGTCCGAGACCGGTCTCTGGCTGAAGAACACCATGAAGAGGTAACCGGGAGAGCTTAAGTGACCGAATAAGCCTGAAAGGATTACATACATGAGAGTTATAGCGGGAACGCGGCGCAGCCTGCCGCTTAAAACACTTGAAGGGGATGCTACCCGTCCTACAGCGGACAGATATAAGGAAACCCTGTTCAATGTCATGCAGACAGAGATACCGGGATCACGTTTTCTGGATCTTTTTGCCGGCAGCGGCGGTATAGGCATCGAAGCACTGTCCAGAGGAGCGCGGCATGCGGTTTTTGTGGAGAACAGCAGGAAGGCGCACGCTGTTATCAAGGAGAATATCCATTTCACAAAATTTGAAGATGAAGCAGACCTTATCCTTTCGGATGCGGTATCATATGTGAGAAATCTGCCGGTAGTGGATTTTGATATCATCTTTATGGATCCCCCTTATAATAAGGGGCTGGAGCAGCAGGTGCTCACGGCGCTTTCGGAAAAGAGATTCAAGAATCCCGATCCGCTCATTGTGGTTGAGTCATCTCTGGAAGAGGATTTTTCATATCTTTCAGGGCTGGGCTTCCAGATAGAAAAGGTGAAGGCATACAGGACGAACAAGCATCTTTTCATCCGCAGGAAGGAAATAAGTTCAGAGGTACAGGAAAATGGCTAAGACAGCGGTTTATCCGGGCAGCTTTGACCCGGTAACAATGGGACATATGGATCTGATCGTAAGAACTGCGGGTATCTTCGATCAGATGGTGGTGGCGGTGCTTATAAATTCGGAAAAAAAGTCACCATTGTTTTCTTTGGATGAACGTGTTATTATGTTGAAGGATGCATGTAAAAATATTCCAAATGTATCCGTGGAATGCTTTGAAGGATTGCTGGTTGACTTTGTACGTTCCAAAGGAGATGCCGTTATCATACGAGGTCTCCGGGAGCTTATGGACTTTGAGATGGAGCTCCAGATGGCACAGGTAAACCGCATCGCATCCGGAGAAGGCGGGGAAGGGATCGAAACGCTGTTTCTTCCCACTGACCCGAAGTATTCCCACATCAGTTCATCGGTAGTAAGAGAATATGCACGGTACCGGGTTCCGCTTAAGGACTTCGTACCGGAAAATGTATTAAAGACCATGATGGAAAAAGGGATAGTGACATCCACAAAGGAGGATTAAGAAATGGGTAAAAAAGGCGTAGAGGAAATGATCGGTGAGATCGAGATATTTATCGATAACTGTAAATATCAGCCCCTCTCATCCAACAAGATCGTGGTTCCCAAGGACGAAATGGAACGACTGCTCAGCGAACTGAAGCTGAAGCTCCCCAGCGAGATCGAACGATGCAAGAAGATCATGAGAAATAAAGAAGCGATCCTCGCATCCGCAAGAACACGTTCAGACGCCATTATTTCCGAGTCGGTTAACGAAGCCAACCGCCTGGTGGATACAAATCATATAACAGAGCTTGCCAATATCCGTGCAAATGAGATCCTTGAAGCTGCACGTGATGAGGCAGACCGTATCATTGCCGATGCAAACGCAGAGGCAAATGAAGTACGTCTCGGCGCAATGAATTATACTAAGCAGAAGCTGTCGGATATGCGTGATTTCTTCGCTGCAACCCTGGAAGCTGACCGCGAGAACTACAAGAACCTTGTGGACAGCCTCGAGAACAGTGTATTTACACTTGATACCAATATGAGCGAGGTAGATACCAGCATCAGCCTGCTTACAGGTGTCGCACCGGTTCAGCCGCTTCCTGAAGCACAGACAGGTTATCAGAAAGCAGCTGTTGATGATGACATTGATAATGATTACGATGAGGATGACGAAGACTACGACTACGGTGACGAAGACGTTGATGATGACGAAGAAGATGACGATGATTTCGATGATGATTTCCTTGATGAGTAGGAAACAGTCGTGATCACACAAAAAAGTCCGGATACCCCGGACTTTTTTGTGTGCGCGATCATGGCTCCGGATGTGACTCCTGCCTGTATAAATGACCATGCGTCACCCTGCCTGATTGTGTGCTGTATTATACTATGACGGGCGAGCTCCTGAGCTCGTCTTTTTTTCGTATCCCGAAGCTCTGATAAATAAGCTGGTTATAAAGACCGGTAGCTTTCTGATCATATTTCCAGAGCAGCGCGGCGGGACTTCCTTCTGCGGGACGGAAGCGGGATCTTTTTGTTATTATGCTGCATCCGGCAGAAGCGATCATCTCTTTCAGAAGAAAGGTGCTTTCGTTCCGTGCGGCAAGCAGATTCAGGTACAGAGGTTCATTTGTCCCGTTAATAATATTGCGGTCCCGGTTTGTGACACCGAGAAGCATGTGCAGCAGAGCGCGGCATGCGCGGCCGCGGGTGACATTTTTAGTATTAAGAGCATTAAGGGCGTCTTCCCAGGATACGGGAAGACCCAGCTCCGTGAGACGTTTGAAGAGCTCCGGAGTCATGTCCATAGGAAGCTCCCCGGGTGAGAGCCCGGGCTGAGCGGAAAGCATGGCGGCGGCCAGCAGGGAGGAAAGGGTATCTTCCGGATGATGAAGGGCATATCCTGCCTGCTCTGTGATATTCCTGGATGCTGCCGGCATGGAACCGTCAGGTAAGCTGATTTTTTCTGTAATGTGCCCGGAAATGTAATTTCTGATGTCTGTCGCCGAGGCAAAGGTACCGCTGTTTCCACCGTGATAATCCCCTCTGCGTCGGATCATAATAGGACGGATGCCTGAAGACAGCTTCTTCAGTGCCAGCAGATATTCCAGGGCAAGTATGTTGTTGGGACGGGAGAGCAGAGGCACTGCGTCTTCGCCCAATATGGAAAGCAGGGCATCTTCCCGTGCTGCGGGAAATGATAAACCCGCTTCCAGCGCTTCCTTCAGCCTTATCCTGTATTTCAGCGGTTCCTCCATCAGGATGTCTGTGATCTTTTCAAAGATCTCAGACTCGGTATCTTCGACGCCAAAGCAGAGGTGATCAACGCAATTCAGCTGCTCCAGCAGCGTTACGGCACCCCGGGCAAAATCACCGGCGGAGCCTGTGGCAAAAAGCACGGGGAGTTCGAAGATCAGATCGGTTCCTCCTGCGCAGGCCGCAGCCGCGCGTGTCAGCTTATCCCAGTACATTGGCATTCCCTGCTGTGTGAAATTGCCGCTCATTACCGAAAGAGTATGTTCGGCCCCGGTAAGCCGCTTTGCCTCCTCAAGGAGATAGGCATGGCCATAATGAAAGGGATGAAATTCACTGATCACGGCGATAAGGGACATGCTTTCCTCCTGTATACTTCTGGTTCTGACAGGTTTCTGGTACGGTACTGATTATAAATGATTGCCATTTGAAAAGCAAATGTGATATAATGATCAGGCAGATCGTTTTCAGGAGTTGACCGCGCGTTTTCTGCGCATTCGACAGGAATTTCCGAAAGTTTCGGACAATTTATTTTTGTGGTTGACATTTCCCGGGAAAAAGGTTAATATAGAACAAAAACGAACGTATGTTTGTTAAGGAGGATTTTTTTGTTATGGCAGAAGATACCAGAATGGAGATGAAGCTTAAGGCATTGGATGCGGCGCTGGTACAGATCGAGAAGCAGTTCGGTAAAGGATCTGTTATGAAGCTCGGGGATCAGGGAGCCCATCTTAACATAGAGGCTATTCCCACAGGCTCACTGAGTCTGGATATAGCTTTGGGTATAGGAGGCATGCCAAGGGGCCGTGTTATCGAGATATACGGACCTGAATCCAGCGGTAAGACCACCGTAGCGCTGCATGTGGTTGCGGAGGTTCAGAGGAGGGGCGGCATTGCGGGATTTATCGATGCTGAGCATGCGCTGGATCCTGTTTATGCAAAAAACATAGGTGTGGATATAGACAATCTTTATATCTCACAGCCGGATAACGGTGAACAGGCGCTTGAGATCACAGAGACCATGGTACGTTCGGGAGCTATGGATGTTCTCGTCATCGACTCGGTTGCAGCCCTGGTGCCCAAGGCTGAGATCGACGGTGAGATGGGTGATTCCCATGTGGGTCTGCAGGCAAGACTGATGTCACAGGCGCTGAGAAAGCTTACCGCAGTCATCAACAAGACCAACTGCGTGGTCATTTTCATCAACCAGCTTCGTGAGAAGGTGGGAGTTATGTTCGGCAACCCCGAGACTACTACCGGCGGACGTGCTCTGAAGTTCTATTCTTCGGTACGTCTGGATGTGCGCAGGGTGGAATCCCTTAAGCAGAACGGTGAGGTTATCGGTAACCATGTCAAGGTTAAGGTGGTAAAGAACAAGGTGGCTCCTCCTTTCCGTGAAGCAGAGTTTGATATCATGTTCGGAAAGGGTATATCCCGTGCGGCAGATATCCTGGATCTTGCAACCAAGCATGATGTTATTGTCAAGTCAGGTGCGTGGTATTCCTATCTGGGCGAGAAGATCGGTCAGGGGCGTGAGAATGCAAAACAGTATCTGCAGGATAACCCGGATGTGATGGAAGAGGTTGAAGGAAAGGTGAGAGTTCTGCTCGGTGTTGATGAAGCTCCTGAGGGCACAGATGATGATCTTTCCGATGAGATCTGATGCAAAGATTTTATCTGACAGTAGTTCATATATTCGGCGTATGAACGATCGGTCTTTTTTCTGATATAAGTGAAGCTGTCCTTCTTTTTTATTCTTTTCTTTTTACTAAAAAAAGAGGGTAACCGTTCAGCCAACGGCTCCGGATGCGAAGCATGCGGGGCGCTGAACGGTTACAAAAGAGGAGAAAAAGATGAACAGAGAACAGATTAAAAACAGGCAAAAGCTGGATCCTGAAAAGGAAGAATTCCTGTTCGGGGAACTGCCTCATATGGTTGGTGAACGTCTTTCCGATCTCCAGGTGAGCAGTGTATATACGGGAGAGGTAAAAAAGAATAATGGCGTTAAGTATTATGCCATGTATGCGGATGTGGGAGGAGGCGGCACTTCGCCCTGTGTATATCTTGATGAACTGTTGGAAGACTCCGTGTGCGGGCTTGATGACGGCAAAAAGGAAATGATAGCGGATATTATCGCTAATTCCATAAGAACTGCCTTATCTGAGGCGGACAGGCTTCCGGAGGAGCTGATATCGGCAAAGGATATACCGGAAAGATTGGGACTGCGGCTGATAAACCGTGAGGAGAACAGAGAACTCCTGAACGAAATCCCGCACAGGGATTACCTTGATCTTTCGGCAATCCTGGTATGGTATATGGATCTGAGCCGCGGAAAAGGTGTGATCAGGCTGAATCAGCATATCCTGGACGAGCTTGGATACAGCTTTGATGAGCTTTATCCAATGGCGCTGAGTAACATGCAGTTTAAACATCCGTCCAGATTCAGATATCTGGAGGATATGTTGAATGAACTGTTACCATGTCAGATGACTCCGGTATCTATACCGTTGTATTGTCTGACAGTGGAAGATATCAGTTATGGCGCCGTGGCCATGCTTTATTCAGGAAAACTGAAGGAGATATATGAGTATCTCGGCGAGGCATATTATGTGATACCGTCCAGCGTGAATGAACTGCTCATCATGCCGTCATCCGTTGTGGATGACAGATTTTATCTGATGGATATGATACATTCGGTGAACGATGAAGCAGTGGAGGCTACCGAGGTATTGTCGGATTCACTGTATTTTTACAGCCCCGACAGGGATGACCTTGAGCTTTGTCCTGATGAAAGAAAGGGTACGAAGTTCTGTGCAGTGGTCTGAAATATTTGCTATTTTAAGTGAATTGCCCTTGACGTTATACCCTATGCTGTGGTAAAGTTTACCCGTGCATTTTACAGCACGATTTATATTTTTTGGAGGTCACTTGAAATGGCAAAGGGCACAGTGAAGTGGTTTAACAATCAGAAGGGGTATGGATTTAT
>ONWK01000062.1 GCA_900321505.1 uncultured Eubacteriales bacterium | reverse complement strand
ATTCCTTCGATAATATGGGATATCTGAATAAAACCACAGATGAACAGTCGGCATTTACTGGCTGGCTCAATACGGATATTGAGGGAATTTTCATGTATTATGGACTGAACGGATCGGAAGACCTGAATGGTGTGCCATATGAAAATCCGGAGATCATTAAAGGGATAGAACAGATTTTGCTGGGCGAGTAATTGATTATACTTTAACTGAAGATCTCATATATATAAGAGAGCAAAACAGGGGCGGTTACGAATCGTAACCGCCCCCTATTGCATTCTCCAAACTGCTCTCATATAATCAAATCATCAGAGTCGACGCTGATGAAATGGGAGGTATTCATGGACGATACAAATAAGGAAATTCTGCGGATGCTGCGTGACAATGGGCGGATGTCTTTTGCTGAGATTGGCAAAAAGCTGGACATATCCCGGGTTGCGGTGAAGAAACGCGTTGCGAAGCTGGAGGCGGAGGGTGTGATCCGCGGTTATAAGGCTGTCATCCACCGCGAGGGCATGGTGAAGATGTTCCTCACCCTCACAACTACCGAAGAGGATCAGGAAGAGGTGATATACTTCCTGAACCGCAGCGGATATGTGCGCGAGCTTTACCTTATGACCGGAGCGAGTAAGATCATGGCAGTCGTAGAAGCACTGGAGTTATCGGAACTGAAATACCTCGTGAAAATGCTGAACAAGACCTTTGACGGCAAGATCAAAACCGGTAGGGGAAATGTCGTAGCAGAGGTCCTCAGAAATGATTTCGGAGGTGTCAGATATGATGAGACTCGATACAGAGGAAGTGCAGAGAATAACAAGGGAAATGAACCGTTATCTTGAGGGAGATACTATTGAAGAAATAATGATCCGGAACAGAAAGATGTTCTATTTCCCAATGCAGCTTACGAAAGAGCAGGCAAGGCAGGATATCCTGACGCTTGACCTGGGTGTGGGGGCTTATAACTGTCTTCGAAGAGGTGGATACAGAACCATTGGAGATGTGATCGATCACAATTATGCCAAAGAGGGCATGAGCAGCAAAAAGCAGCTGATGTCGATCCGAAATATGGGGAAAATAAAAGCTCAGGAGATCCTCATCAAGCTTTTCTTTCACCAGTTCAGTCTCCTGTCAGAAGCCGGGAAGAAGAAATACATGCAGATAGTGTCAGAGATGAATAACTGAGGTCGATTCCCGGGAGACCAGTAAAAACAAAGGATGTGTTATAATCCAGATGATAAAAAGAAACACGTGCTGAAAGGAGAAGAACACATGAAGAATAATAACTGGATCAACGGAATCATAGGACTGGCAGTTGCTGATGCACTGGGATCGCCCGGGCAGTTCCTGAGTCGCGATGAGTTAAGAAAGAATCCGATCACGGAAATGGTATACTGTGACATCTACGATAAGCCGGCAGGCGCATGGACGGATGATACGAGCATGACACTCTGTATGCTGGACAGCATCCGCACGCTGGGTGAGGTGGATGCGGAAGATATCATGGATGCCTTTGTTGATTGGATGTTTGAGGATTGCTATACGCCGACGGGTGAAGCATTTGACGAAGGAAATACCTGCGTATATGCAATCGAACGGTATCGAAATACCCACGATGTGGATACCTGCGGGAAAACCGGTGAGCGTGCCAACGGCAACGGTTCTCTGATGCGTACACTTCCGGTATGCCTATACTATGCAGAGAAGACCCAGACCGGGGAAGCTACGGTGGAGCAGGCTGTCCGCGACATCCATAAGCTCTCCGCGCTGACGCACAACCACATCCGCGCCTGCATGGCCTGCGGACTGTATTTCTTCAGTGTAAGGGAAATGATATACGGAGAAGGAAGTCTGAATGAGCGTCTGCAGCGCGGAATGGATCAGGGCTTTGCTTACTATGGGAAGAACATCGCGAATCTGGTGGAGCTTGCCCACTACGGACGGCTTCGGGATCTGTCTGAATTCGCAAAGCTTCCGGATGCGAAGATCAAAAGCTCGGGATATGTGGTAGCGGCTCTGGAAGCAGCCATCTGGTCGCTGATCACCACCGGAAGCTACAGAAACTGCATCCTCCGCGCAGTGAACCTGGGCGATGATACCGATACCGTCGGCGCCATCGCCGGAGGACTGGCCGGACTGTATTACGGATACGACGCCATACCTGAAGAGTGGAGGGATGCTCTCATCAAGAGGGAATGGATAGAGGAAATGTGCGTAAAGGAACCGGAACCCAAAAGCTATCCCTATGAAGTTGATAAGCTCACGGATATCCATATGCATGTGATCCCGGAAGTAGATGACGGAGCCGAAAGCATGGAGGAATCGATCACAGAGCTGAAGATGGTGATCAGCCAGGGAGTCAGCAGAGTGATCGCAACACCGCACAGCTCTGCGTTTGATTATGATCCGGTCAATGTGCATACACAGTATGAAAAGCTGAAGAAGGAGGTGGAAGCGCAGGGCCTTCCGATAGAGCTTCACCTTGGCTGTGAGATGCTGGTGTATCCGGATGATGTGGATGAATGCATCGAAAAACTGAAGAAGGGGATCTACCCGACTCTTGCCGGAACAGACTATGTCCTAACAGAGTTCGTGCCGGAAGACCATACGGAAGAGGATGCGCTGTATATCATCGATCGGATCGTTGAGACCGGTTATAAACCGATCATCGCCCATGTAGAGCGTTATGCCCTGACCAATGTTGAAAGCGTACGGAAGATGAAAGAGCACGGCGCATGGATGCAGATCAACGCCTACAGCGTGAAGGAAGAAAAATCAAAGCGCACCCGTACTAACGCTAACGATCTTCTGCGTGAACAGCTCGTAGATATAATAGGGACGGATGGCCACAGGCTGGATCATCGCCCGCCGGCCATGAAGAAGGGTGTTAAGGAGATCATGAAGAAATGTGAGAAGGAATACGCCGAAAGGATCCTCACAGGAACGCTGATCTTCAGACGAAGATAGTGTTATAATAGTGATAGGGAGATCACCGAGATTGAGAGAAGGGAGAGCAGACTATGGAACGAAGCTGGAAGATATTGCTGATTATGAGAGGATAAAAAACATCGTTAAAAACGGAAACTATACCGGTATCTCAAGAGTACAGGATCTTACATTGGAGATGCTTTCAGGTGATTCATCAGGTGAGACTGAGGCAACCACGGAAAACTGAGTAGATGCGTGGTTTGATGCTTTGACATCCGCTGCATAACAACCGCTAAATAACAACCGTATGAATCGAAGAGATTCATCCGGTTGTTATTTAGCGGTTTTATTATTACTTGGATATATTTATGAAACAGAGTGAAGAATCTGATGGAAATGAGCCTAGTATTTATGCGGCTTACGGGACTTGATGTCCTGGAAACAGCTTAGATACTGGGCTTTTTGAAAGACGAAAAAACGAAAATAAAATACTCGAAATATATAAAATAAAACACTCGAAAAATATAAAATAAAAGCTTGTAAGATGAGTGGTAATATGATATCCTTACCCTAGAAGAGAGGATGTTATTATGCGATACTATCCAAGAGTGATTGATAAGAAAATAGACCGGTTAACAGAAGCTTTTAATGCTGTCAGTATTGTTGGACCCAAAGGGTGTGGTAAGACTCGCACGGCTAAGGAAAGAAGTAAATCGGTCATCGAATTCCAGGACGAAGAGAAACGGGATGGATATCTTGCCATTGCTGAAACAGCACCGGGTCTCTTCCTGAAGAATGAGAAACCGATTCTGTTTGATGAATGGCAGGATGCACCCAGAATATGGGGAATGATAAGAAAAGCCTGCGATGACAATCCGGAAGCTGTGGGAGAGTATTATCTTACGGGATCAACAAGCAGGAATATAGATACTCCGCATACTGGTACCGGAAGGATCACGCAGATTGAAATGTTTCCGATGACATTGTTTGAGACCGGTGAGTCAAATGGATCCGTTTCGATCTCAAGGATTCTTTCAGATGATTCTTATGATTTCAGCGGTGCGGTTTCGAATCTGAGTCTGGAAGAACTCTTCTATTCTGCCTGCAGGGGTGGATGGCCGAGATGCCTTGCGCTTAGAAGTAAGGAAGGCAAACTTGAGATCGCCAGAGATTATTATAGACAGATCATCTCGAAGGATATCAGCGCTTATGACGGGGTAAAGCGTAATCCTGAGTGGGCCAGGGCACTCCTGTGGTCCTATGCGCGTAATATGGCT
>ONWK01000374.1 GCA_900321505.1 uncultured Eubacteriales bacterium | reverse complement strand
CGGACATCGATCACCCCATCCGCCAACGCCGTCATGGGCATCATGCCAAGGCACAACGCCATCGAAAGCATCAGCGCCAGAATTTTTTTCATTCTTCTCTTAAAACCCATAATAATTCACCTCCACATTATAGTTTCTAGGCTATTTCTACCATTATTCGTCTTCCTTTTTCGCTCCTCCTTTTTCCAACAGTTTCTTTTGAATCTCATTCAGCTCCCTGGTTTCTTTTCTGTACCCAAGATATATGATCAGCCAGATGATAAAAAATGCCACCAGCTGACAGCCGGTCATGATAAGCGTTTCTCCGATCCCTCCACTCCAATGGAGAAGTAATGACAGCGGAATGAATGGTCCGACACAGATAACACAATGCAAAAACGTTGCCACAGTTACCGATAGACGCTCCATTTCATACAGCAGGGTAAAGCCCATGCAGCATGCACCGTAAATACCCGATAAAAACAGCTGTAAAAGAATGGCTGCTCTTGCGCTGCCCATTTTTTCAATGAGCTTTTCCGATGCCGGAACAGGATCGGCGCTTAAAGCTGTTATAACGGCACAAATGGCTATGCCAAGCATAAAACCGAATCCCGCACGTTTTAATATCTTCCTTATCATTTCCGATCATCCCCCCTCTCCGTCAATTTTTTCCGTATCAGCGGAATGCTTCTCCTTGAAGCCCATGTCTCCATGCCTCCGGCCAGTTCCAGCCTGAGCGTGCCTCCGAGGGTAAAGTCATACTTTCTGATCTTTTCTATATTGACGATCTCATAGCGGGAGATGCGTACGAAATATCTTTCGTCAAGCTTTTCTTCAAATTCATGAAGCGACTGACGCACCACATACCGGTCTTTTTCGGTAACGATCTGCAGATATTTGTCGCTCACTGATACCGAAACTATATCCTGCGGAGAAATCCTGACAGCTGCTCCGTCTGTACCGGTCACTGTTATCATTTCCGGCAGGGTGCCGCTTATTCTTTCTATCAGCGCATCTATCTCGCTGTTACGCTCCGGCGCCCGGATACATATGTCTATATCATCTACGGTCTGATCCTCTTCAAACCGTATCCTGATCCTGCGTTTCATTTCTTGTCTCTTTCCTTCCTTATTGAGCGTAGAATACACAGATATATTCTCGTTTTTCCTCCGGACTATAAGCCCGATTTTGAGAATAGGGTATAACTATACACATGTAACTATACTCCGGTTATAAAATCAATCAACTTCTGTGGCATAAGCGGTATCTGAACAAGCGTAAATGGTAATTCTGACAACAGTAAAAAGACCGCTCCCCGGGTCAATCCCCGCTGAGCGGTCTTATATTAATATTCAAACTGTCACTCCTTACGACATACGCATCTATTTAGTACACTTTTGATCACGGATTGGTACAATACCCATTCTTGTCAAATGTGTATGCAGCGCCGTCGATAATATAGGATGCATTCTTTGCGTACCAGCCGCCTTTTACGCCGTACCACCATCCCTTTGAGGACTTGTGCCAGCTGTATTTCACAGGATCCTTCTGGACACAGTTCTTATTGCACCACCATCCTCTGACGAACTCGTTTGCTGCTGCATATCCATCTGCCTTGAAATAATACCACTTTCCGTCGACCTTCTTCCATGTATCAAAAAGATATGATCTGCCTTCCAGACTGTACCACCAGCCTGTCTTATTCTGCTTCCAGCCGGGAACAGCCTTCTTTCCGTTCCAGGCTCCGCTCTTTGTAAGGTAATAGCCTTCACGCCAGGCGTCCTTCTCCATTATTCCATCCTGATCAAAGAAGTACCACTTTCCGTCGATCTTCTTCCACTTGTTTTTTACATAAGTTCCATCATCATTCTTATACTTCCACTCATTTTCTGACTTCTCCCAGGTTCCATCCGTTTCTGCTGTTCTCCCCTCAGTCCAGACAAAGGGATTGGAGTAGAGATAGTACTTTCCGTAGCTGATACCCTTCAGATTCATGTCCGCCTGATATCTCCAGACCATAAGCTTTCGCCCGTCACCGTAATCCTCAAGCATGACTGCCTCAGCGGAAGAAAGCGTCTTCGCTGAGCCTGCCTGTGTCTTTCCTGTAGGTTTTGAAATATCATTGACGGATGCAGCAGTCACATCTTTACTGCAGATCTCCACCATCAGGTCGGAAAATGCCCACGCCTCATCTGTGGTGAGGCCTGTCACACCTGCCATATAATCCCGGGCGAAATCCTCGTTTGCCATGTATGTCCACGGCCATACCGTAAGGCCGCGATGTCTGGCAGCACGTACCATTTCCTCGCCGTAATCCGGATAGCAGGGATTGTAGGTAGAGTTCCACTGATCGATGTCCCTGTAAAGCGCCTGAACCGCTGCCTCCGCGCCATCCTGTTCGGTGATCGACTGATAAGCTCCAAGGGCTGTCATCCCGGGAAGAAGGCTAAACCCTGTGGCCATACCCAAAGCTCCGACAGACAGCTCAGGATAATCCCTGTAGATTGCTTCCAGGATCTTAACATTAAATGTGATAAAGAATATCTGATCCCATGCATTTTCTTCGTCCACGAGCTTCTTTACCACTGGAAGGATAGCCGGATCATAGCTCTTAATCTCCGTATCATGCACCAGATCCTTCCCCTTAAATTCCTGCAGATATTCCCTCAGGGTAGGAACCGTATACACCTTCTGCTCATCCTGGCCATAAAACTTTCCATTCTTTGATCTGTCTGCCGGGACTTCATTATTCACCAGGATATCATCCCACTGGAAAGGATGAGCGCGCAGTTCTGCCAGAGTATAATGCTCTGCAATATATTCATTTCCGTCTTTATCCTTCTCAGTCCATCTCATCAAGCGCCCGGTATAATCATCATGCAGAATAAAAAGCTCCCCATCCGCGCTGAGCTGAATATCATTCTCAACGGAATCCACACCCTCCTGATAGGCTCCTTTTGCGGAATCCAGGGTGTTTTCCACATATACGGACGGGTCCCCGCGATGCCCGATGATCATGGGTACACGGAGCAGCGAGGGCGCATCATCGGCAAAGAGTTCCTCTCCTCTGATGGCCTCTGCATAATCATCCACAACCACGCCGTTAACACCATTGGTGTACATGGTGGTCAACGTCTTCAAATCTACGGGTGTTTTCACCCAGACCGTAGACGCGAGCGACTGAAGCTTTTTAATATTTTCACGGGTTGCCGCTTCCGCAGAAAGGATCAGCACCTTGCCGTGTGCGCCATTTGTTTCTGCCACCATGTCAGTCAGATCTCCGGTGGATGGATTTTTTAATGCGGAAAAATCCAGCATCCCCCGCACATACAGAAGATCCGCTACTTCCTTCACCAGATCCTTATGATCCGGTGAGGATACTACAAAACAATCGATAAGCCCGCTGCCCTCCAGCCAGGACTTAAGCGCTGCAGCCGTCTCAGTGTCATTGATATAAAATGCAGGGATCATCCCCGAGACAGTGGCATTCACATATGCATCCAGATCATCGGAAATAAATCCCCCATCACGATCATATACCTTGAGATCCTTGTCCAGCCAGACAAATGCAGTAGCAGGACGTTTTTCAGCCTTAGCTGTTGCCATGACAGTGCTGTCAGCCTCCCAGGCAATCGTTGCAGCCATGGACCATGAGGTATTCGGCTCATAAACCTTTGTATACGGAAGCGTTATCTTCGGGATTACTTCCGTCTCTTCTTTCTGACAAAGTGCACATGTGCGTTTCTGTAATCCCTCCTCTTTCTTCGTTACATTCTTTACGATCGTCCACTCACTCCACTGATGGGCATCCGGATCAATGGGTATGTCCGCTTCATCCACATGAGAATGATCCGCTTTACAAAAGGTCTTCCTGTGTCCGGAAGCTATGCAGGTTGCGGGGGTTTTCTCCTCATTTTCATAATCCCAGTCATGCTCCGCCAACCTTGTCGCACTGACTATGATGCAGTTGTTCTCCTTCTTCAGCGGAACAGCTTCTACATAATCTTCAGCTGTATCACTGTACACCTTCACCTTTGTATCCTTTGAAATGCTGTATCCTTCCTTCGGAACCACCGTGATCAGGGCAGTATATTCCTCTCCACCCGTAATCTTTCCCTTCAGAACCTGATATTTTGTGAGATCACCTGCATCATAGGAAGATACCCAGACTGAGCTGTCCGAGATACTCGCCTGAATATCATAATCCAGCATAAATTCACCTTCACCATGATCCAGTATCTCTCCGCAGACCAGTGCTCTGGCCTCCAGGGATATTTCATCTATCACTGTCACGGCATGCGCCTTCATCGGAAACGCAGCCAAAATGAAGCACATGATCAGAAAGGCCGCAATAAACCGCATTTTTATTCCACTGGATTTCATTTTCCTTAAACTCATTCCCCAAGCCCCCCCTCAATGCATTTCTGTTCTGCATAATCCACAGCCTGCACTTTCATCATACTACATCGAAGTTCCTGCAACAACTGAAAACAGCACTGATCGGGGCTTTTTCAATCTCTATTCTGATCTCACGTCTCAAATATTATGCTTGTATTAACACACATTTACTTATATTATGGTTGTAAATATAATCATTATATATTTCGGAGATTGCGTATGGGAAAGAAGAAGGTACTGTTATTACCTAAAACAGCAAAAAAATTACAGACAGTAGGTAATCAGATTAAACTTGCGCGCTTGAGAAGAGGCTGGACCGCACAGGAAATTGCCGAGAAAGCTGCAATAGGCCGATCAACAGTTACTCAGATAGAAAAGGGCTCTCCGTCCGTTTCCATGGGAATGTATCTTGCGGTTTTAAATGCGTTGGGGCTGCAGGATGATATTCTGCTGCTCGCTCGTGACGATGTTATGGGAAGGACTTACCAGGATCTGAACCTGAAGATACCAAGGAGGTCAAGAAAAAATGGATCAAACAAAAATATTGGTATACGCAGGCTGGGAGAATGATATTAAGATCGGAACTATATTCAGTGATATCCTGAGTCTGTGAAAAAAAGTCTGTAAAAATATAATAGTTATGTATTATTAAGGTCTCCTAAGGTAAAATATAAATACTTTAATGAGGCCTTTATTATGGCAAGAGAAAAGAAAAACGTACACAAAGTTCAGATGACAGATGGAAAACGTCAGATCATCCAACAGCTCCTG
>ONWK01000353.1 GCA_900321505.1 uncultured Eubacteriales bacterium | reverse complement strand
TCGATACCTGCTGCATCGCAGATCTCTTTACACTCCTCAACGGAGGAAATCCCATACTCCTTAAGCGCTGCAAGGATCTGGGGCTCTCTTCTCTCATAAGATTCAAATAATGCCATTTTCATATCCTCGCTTTCTTATTCTTTTCTGGGATCGATCAGTCTAACCGCATCAGCAACACGGCCGTACTGTCCGGAAGCCTTGTCAACTGCCGTCTTCGGATCATCGCCTGCCTTGATGAAGTCCATCATCTTGCCGAAGTTGATGTACTTATAACCGATGATCTCATCGTTCTCATCCAGAGCAACATGGGTGATGTAACCGTCTGTCAGCTCCAGATAACGGGGTCCCTTGTCCAGAGTACCGTAAGTGGTACCAACCATGGAGCGGGCTCCCTTGCCCAGATCCTCAAGACCTGCACCGATCTGCAGACCATCCTCAGAGAATGCACTCTGGGTTCTGCCGTATACGATCTGCAGGAACAGCTCACGCATAGCGGTGTTGATGGCATCGCATACAAGGTCGGTATTCAGTGCCTCCAGCACGGTCAGACCCGGCAGGATCTCAGCTGCCATAGCTGCGGAATGGGTCATTCCGGAGCATCCGATGGTCTCTACCAGCGCTTCCTGGATGATGCCGTCCTTAACATTCAGGGACAGCTTGCAGCAGCCCTGCTGAGGTGCACACCAGCCGATACCGTGTGTATAGCCGGAGATGTCCTCTACCTTCTTTGCCTGTACCCATTTTGCCTCTTCGGGAATGGGTGCGGCACCATGATGTACCCCCTGTGTAACGGGGCACATGTTCTTCACTTCTGTCGAGTAAATCATATGGTCCTCCTTATAGGTTTTTTTTGCACCGCGCGGGCTGGCCCTGCGGCACTTACCACTACCTTATAGAATACAAGTTTCCGGCGGATTTTACAAGCTAAAAATGCCTGATACGCGAAATATTTACGCTTACTCAGGCACTCACGCTACATTGATCACATTATCAGATTACCCGTATTCCCCTTAAGCTCCGCAGGATAAAAGAACCTGTTTTCCTCAAGTATACGGTACTCACCTTTTGCTCTATCATAATTTACCACATCCACACCGCAGTTCGGCTGAAGTCCGTTTTCCCAGAAACGGGTCAGATCCTTCTCACCGCGTATATGCATGAGCAGTCCATTATTGCAGGCCCCGTGGGCGGAAATGAGGATACGGTCGGTGTCCTTCAGTTCAGTGTTCTTTTCCACCATTTCCACCATAAACTCCGCTGTCCTCGCGCAGAGTCCGGTTAACGTCTCCATGGAAGGCTCCCCGGCCGCAAACCTGTCATACTCCGCAGGATCCTCCGCAAAAAGATAAAAAGGTATCCCTTCCGCCTTCATATCATTTATCGTCTTCCCCTCCAGACGGCCGAAGGAAAGCTCGCAAAGACGCTGATCCAGGATCATTTCCTCTCCCGCAACGAAGCCTGCCGTCTTTCTGGCTCTTTCAAGAGGACTGGAAAAAACACGGTCGAAGCTTATTCCCTCTCTTCGGAAATATTCTCCCGTATACCGCGCCATTTCCTCACCTAAAGGATCCAGGGCCGTATCCGTCCTGCCCTGGATCCTGTACACCCTGTTCCACTCGGTTGTTCCGTGCCGTAAAATATAGATCTCCAATTTCCTCTCCTTCATGTGACCGCCGGTCAGGATTCCATAATGTACAATCTTGAGGCAAAGTCGGGCATGTGCCTGACTTCACCGGATAAGCCTGTGGCAGAGAAGGCCTGGGCCAGATGCACACCGGCTTCCATAAGTGCGTCACCATACATTACCACATCCTCCGTCTCTCCGTCCAGCTTTACTTTTTTTGCGAGCATATTATGCAGCATTGAATCAGGCTTCACATGGACCGGCGTCTGGGTATTGATAAGACTTCCGAGATCCTTGATGCTATACTTCTTTTCCAGATTCCGGAAATGATACCCCGCATCCGGAAGGAGTCCCTTTGCGTGGTAGATCTCCGTCTGGGTGTCCGGTCTTGTGAGCAGCTGCAGCAGCATGCCCACCGCCTTATGTCCGTCCGGCGATACAACGGTCCATTCAGTAACATTCCCCGCTCCGGGTCCCAGCAGGCTGTAGGTATTATCCTCAAGTCCCCGTCCTATGCTGCGTCCCCTGTAGAAGCTTCCGCTGAAGAAGACGTCTCTCCATTTTTTATAAAACCCGATCTGCTGCCTGAGCTCTTCCTTCTCCTCCTTCTTCATATCGCAGATATTGCATTCATAACCCAGAACTCCAAAAGCCGCCACGTTAAACCGTGTTGTAAGCGGAGTCCTGCGCAGAGTCTGATGATTCGGCACATCTGATACATGGGCCGCCACCGTGCTCATGGGGTAACCGTAGCTGTAGCCTGTCTGTATCTCGGTTCTCGCTATGGCGTCGCTGTCATCGCTCGCCCAGATCTGGGGAAAGAAGGAGAGGATCCCCAGATCAAAGCGATTTCCGCCGGAGGCGCAGCCCTCGAAAAGGATCTCCGGAAAGCGCTCCGTCAGAGTGCGCATAACGCGGTACAGGCCAAGTACATAGCGATGCGCCGTTTCCCCCTGCCTGTCCGGAGGAAGCTCCTTACTGTAAATATCCGTCATTGAACGGTTCATGTCCCATTTCACATAGGAAATGTCCGCCGAACCGAACACTTTTGTCATAGCTTCGATCACATAGTCCTGCACCTCGGTGCGGGTCAGATCCAGGAAACGCTGATTACGCCCCTCGGAATGCATATGGCCCGGTATATCCATGGCCCAGTCCGGATGATCCCTGTACAGTCTGCTCTCAGTACTGATCATTTCCGGTTCTACCCAGAGACCGAACTTCATGCCCAGCGCCCTGATCTTATCCGCAATGCCCTTCAGCCCGTGAGGCAGCTTCTTCAGATTCACATCCCAGTCGCCCAGGGCCTTCTCATCATTGTCACGCTCACCGAACCAGCCGTCATCCATGACGAAAAGCTCGATCCCCACGGCCCTTCCGGCCTTCGCCAGCGAGAGCAGCTTATTCTCATTGATCTTGAAATACGACGCTTCCCAGCTGTTCAGCAGCACAGGCCGCGGTTTCTTCTTCCATTCCCCGCGGACTATATGCTCTCTTACGAAATGATGCATATTCCGGCTCATGCCGTTAAATCCGGCCTTTGAAAATGTCATGACCGCCTCAGGCGCATGAAAGCTTCCACCGGGCTTAAGCTCCCAGGAAAAACCTTCGGGATTGATCCCGGTCATGATACGGACCTTGCCGAAGGGACTTACCTCCGCAGCCTCCATATGGTTGCCGCTGTAAACCAGATTAAAGCCGTATACCGCTCCGTGATCCTCTGTGGTATGCGGCGCATGGATCATAAAGAAGGGATTTGCCCTGTTGGAGGAGACACCTGAAACCGTTCCGTTCACATGCTTTCCCGCAAGGAGCGGCGTTGCAGAACGGGCCATCTCCCTGGTCCATGCGCCGTTAAATGTCGTCATCATATAGCTTCCCGCATCAAGATCCAGCATCATGCTCATCAGCCGTTCAACGGTAACCGTCTTATCGCTGTTATTTGTAAGCGAGGCTGAGCGCGTGATCACATCACAGTCGGGAAATACCGTATATGTAAGGGTCAGCGTTAGATCATAGGACTGATCTGTCATGATGATGCGCAGAGTCTGTGCCTTTATGCCATGCGCATCCTTATCATCCTCATATGCGTTGGGCATGCCCGGGATCTCCACGGTACCCCTTACCAGCTCGGACTTTGTAAACACAAAATCCGAAGTGCGGCCTCCGTCAGCATGGCGCAGCGCGACTGCCGGCTCACGCAGGTCACCCTTCCCCGGCCAGCTCATTTCCAGGCGCATATCCTCCAGGGTATAATACTTCTTCGGATCATCATCATACAGGCAGGTATTTCCCGGCGGAAATGCATGGCGCTCGGCCAGCCCGGCCTCATCCTCCACGGTGATCCGGGCTCCGTAATACAGATGCTCCGGATGCCCCGTATGGAGCACCCGGAAAGCATAGGTGGTATGTAATGTGTCCAGTACAAAGAGTCTGTCCTTTAATACTCTGATCATATACCCCCTCCTTCTATAAAGCAGGTCAGTTTGATGAAGCCTTCTTCGCAGCTATCTCCTCTGCAAGCTCCTCAACCTTTTCGTCAGTCAGGATAAACTTCTTCCGGAAAACTATTATCGCCAGGATCAGTCCTACGATGGGGATGATGGTCATGGTCATCCTGAGTCCCATCTTCGCGCTGTCTGCAACATTTGCAGCGAAATCTCTGGCCTGATCGGCTTCCGTAGTAGCTTCGTCGGAAAGCGAATTGAGGGACAGGCAGATGGCTGCCACAAAGGCTGCGATGCCGGAAGCAAGCTTTACAACGAAGGTCTGCATGGAGAAGATCACGGATTCGTCTCTCCGTCCGTTCTTTATCTCTCCGTAATCTACCGTATTCGCAAGGAATACCGTTGTCAGCACCTGAAGCACGCCGTTTGCGGCAAAGATGAAGAAGCCGGGGACGAAAAGGATGAATACATTTCCCATTCCCATGAAGGCTATGCCAAGCAGAGCCGCATAGCCGATTATCGCGCTGGCCAGCGTGATATAGAATATCTTTGTATTTGACGTAAACTTCCTGAGCAGCGGATAGAACACCATCATTGAAACGATCTGGATCGCGCCGCCGAACATATTGAAGAAGGTATAGCTCTTGTACCATTCCTCTCCGCCGAAATCATACTTGAAGAAATAGATGACCAGGTTGGAGGTGATATAAATTGCTGTATTGATGAGTACGATGGCGATAACGATGGTCATTGCCTGATCGTTCTTGATAAGAGCTTTGAACATCTGACCTACCGAAGGAGATTCCATATCCACCGTGGACTTCTCCTTGATGGAAATGCAGGTAATGGTGATGAATACTATGAAGAGTATCGCTACTATCAGAGCGAACCAGCGGAAGCCGACCTTCTCTCCTTCCGTTCCGTCGCCGCCAAGCATATGAACGATCATCATGGTGAAAATGGTAACAAGTGCGGAGCCAACGCCTGCACATGAACGCGCCAGAGTTGTCAGGCCCTCACGTTCCTTGCCGCCGCGTGTAAATGCAGGGATCATTGACCAGTAGGGAATATCCATCATGGTATAGGTGATGCCCCAGAGTATATAGGTCACTGCCGCATAGGCCACCAGTCCGCCGCCGTCCAGCGCCGGAGGAGCCGAGAACATAAGGAAGAGGATCACTGCATTTGTGAGTGTTCCGATCATCAGCCAGGGACGGAATTTACCCCAGCGTGTATGCGTCTTTGCAACGACTACTCCCATGATGGGATCATTAAATGCATCAAATATACGCGCCACCAGCAGGATCACGCCCATCGCCACCGCGGACACGCCCAGGATATCCTGGAAATAATAGAGGATATAGCTTGCGGACAGCATATAGACCATATCCTTACCTACGGCACCCAGACCGTAAGCAGCTTTCTCCTTAAATGTAAGATTCATACTCTTCTCCTTTCGAACATGTAACCTGCGCCCTTCCGGCTATTCCTTTCTCATGGCAAGCTCTACTGCCTTATAGGCGCCGTCATATAACCCCATAACCTTGTTTTTCTTTATATTCTCACACATATCCTTCAGCGTTACATTGTCTTCGGTGAAGAGCTCCAGCGCCTGCAGAACCCGGGGAATGCTCCTCAGCTCCAGCGTTCCGTCGCCGATCTCCGCCGAATGGATGGCTCCCCACTGCTCATGCCCGCCCACACGCTGGATGAACAGCTTCGGGATCGGATAGAAGGAAAGCTCGCTGGGCTTTGTTACCAGTACATCCGCGCTCCTCATCAGAAGATTCGTAGCATACACAGCTTCGAAAATGTTGCTGTGATAGAAGGCATGTACTCCAATAACCCTGCCTGTAAGCGCATCTTCGGCAAATTTCCTGGTTGCAGCCCAGTCATCGAAATGCTCTCTTGAAACCTTTGAAAGACCGCGGATCTCAGATTTCAGTTTATCCCATACCGCCTGATAATCGCCCACATTTACATAAAGCGCCACCTTCTTCTCCCGGATCTTCGGCATCAGTGATTCAATGATCTGTCTGAATATCTCACCCTGGGCGCCGGCTCCTCCTATAGTGAGAAGGAATCTCATGGGCTGGCCCTCTTCCTTCCTTCTGATCCTGGCGTTGCAGTCAGCCTCAATATTTGCCACAAGCTCATGATCCACATACTGTCCGGTATAAACAAGGGAATCCTCGGGCATGGGCTGAAGCAGATCTTTTTTCTTCATACCGTTCAGGATGCGGTAGCCCTGATAGGCATAATGTGTCTGTACCGTATGGATGCTGCCCTCCGCCAGATGCAGAGCCATGGGCCAGTTGTCCGGGATGGCATTTACCACGTGCTCCATTCCCGCGTGAAGCGCTGCCTGCGCCGGCCACACATGGGTTGCGACTATGGGAAGCTCCTTGGGGATACTGCTGAAAACCGGAGCCATCAGCTTTGCATTTTCCTGATCCGATGCGTTGTATGACAGCTGGCGGAAGCCTTCGTAATTCACCGGTTCCCACACCAGCCTGTTAAAGACCTTGCTCTTCTGCGAGATCCTCGAACCCAGTGAATAAAGCTCGTTCTGGGAGGAGATCACCTTGGTGGCAGTGGTTTCCGGATATGAGTTAAGATCCATCCAGTAGGGCGTATATCCCATGGAATGTGCCGCGGAAGCGATAGCCATGGATATTCTGTAGTGGCCGAAGCCCATGCGGATATTTCCTACGATAAGACCCTTTTCAAGGTCGAAGGATGTCTGCTCCATGTCAGCTCGTGCCTCTGTTTTTTCGTCCCCGGCGTCCGCGGCCTTATTCCCTGCCTCGCCTGAATCGTCATTGACCGGTACAGGGGTAACGCGCTCTCTCACAACTATATTCTTTACGCCGAGAATATCTCCGATATGCGGATTCTCCTCAATAAAAGCGCCGTAATCCACTTCACTGTCATCTCCGAATTTCTTCGCGAATTTCTCTCTGGATTTCTGTGCCTTCTTTACCTTCGATCTTCCGATCTCATTTCCGAAAATCTTCTCTGAACGCTCCTCTGACATTTCTGTCCTCCTTCTCCGTGCTTAACCCTTGCTATTATTCTTTACTTCGTAACCATTCCCGCATCTCCGGGCGCTATTACCACTCCGTCGATCAGTATATCCACCACCTCGGTCAGCGCCTGCTGGTAACTGATACTATTCTTCTGAAGTATATCCCTCTGGAAGAACTGCTCCAGCGAAGCCTCGAACATCATCTTGAAGATCGGGATACTTATCTTTCTGATGGTTCCTTCCGTCATCCCCTGCTCCAGAAGCGCGATCGTTGCCTCCCAGCCGGTCTCCAGCTTCTCCTCTACGATCTCATAGATCTCCGGATACTTCTCCCTGAGTTCAAATACTCCCTGGAAATTAATGTCCCGGTATGCATCCGGGAAAACTCCCATAAGCTTCCGAAGCTTCTCAACAGTGGTAAGATTCTTATCCCACAGCACCTTATTCTCACTTTCCTTGATGGAGAAAAATACATGCTCGACCATCGCCACCAGAAGCTCATGCTTGCCTGCAAATACCGTATAGATCGTCTTCTTGCTCATACCCAGCTTCTCAGCCAGATCATCCATCGTAAAACGTATGCCCTTTTCTCTGAAGCAGGTAATTGCCCCTTCCATGATCCTGTCTCTTAATTCCATGTGCCCCTCCTTTATCTAACCCCGTGAAATCGTTTTCTTTATACGGAAACCGAAATACTTGGTTTTAGTTTCCATCTTCATAGTAACAAAAAAATGCACAACCCGCAAGAAACGAATTCTACAAAAATAGTTTCCTGCCGTTGTGCATTTTGACAGCCTGTGATGATAAATTTTTCCGAAGTTGTGCATTTTGACATGCGTAACTGATTCTGACCCTCTACCCCGTTACGTGTTTCCACATGGACAACACACCATTTGTCATATTCCGGGGAATCAGCCGTATTTCCGGATTATCCCTTTGAAATACTACGAATATCTTGTATGAACATATGGTTTCCTTTTTTTCCTGCGTAAAACGCATAACTTCACCTCGCAATCCTTATAAGGCATTGTAATGAAATATCCAGTATAATCATACATTTTATTCTCTATAAATTCAATAATATTCTAATAGATCCATTGGAGGGACAACCATCAGTTAATACTCTGATCCTTGCTTACGCGCAGCCGTACCATAGCCCTCCTAAGTGTTGCCTCCGCCGAGTAGTACTCCTGCATGCTGCGCTTCTGAAGCATGATCTCCCTGGCTTCCTCAGCCCTCAGTCTGGAGCGCTCCGCATCGATCTCCTCCGGACGTTCTGCCGTATTCACCAGCATCAGCACATCACCGTCCTCGATCCGCACCATACCCTCTGATACTGAAGCCTCATAAAGCTTGTCATCAAAAGGGATCCGGTATTTTATCACACCGGGAACTATGGCCACCACCAGATTACGGTGCCTTGCCTTGATGCCGTACTGTCCGTCGATGGTAGGAACGATAAGAGAAGTAAGCTCTCCCTCGTAGAACGGACTGTCTGCCTCATATATTCTTGCTTTAAATGATGTGGTTTCCGTCATATACAGACTCCCTTACATATTCTCAGCTTTTTTCACCGCATCCTCCACGGTTCCAACGTTAAAGAATGCCGCCTCCGGCAGATCATCATACTTTCCTGACAGGAGCTCCGAAAAGCCTCGTACAGTATCGGCTACCGGCACATATACTCCCGGAGTTCCCGTGAACTTCTCAGCCACAAACATGGGCTGTGACAGGAATCTGGTGATCTTTCTTGCCCTGTTCACCACCTTCTTATCCTGGTCGGACAGCTCGTCCATACCCAGGATAGCGATGATATCCTGCAATTCATTATATTTCTGAAGATACTCCTGCACCTGACGTGCAACCCTGTAGTGCTCCTCGCCCACGATCTCAGCCTCAAGTATGCGGGATGTGGATTCCAGCGGATCCACAGCGGGATATATACCCTGCTCGGCTATCTTACGGGACAGGACCGTAGTCGCATCCAGGTGTGAAAATGTTGTGGCCGGTGCCGGATCCGTCAGATCGTCCGCCGGCACATATACTGCCTGCACCGAAGTGACCGAACCGCTTCCGGTGGATGTGATCCTTTCCTGCAGCTGGCCCATTTCACTTGCCAGTGTCGGCTGATAGCCCACTGCAGAAGGCATACGTCCGAGCAGTGTGGACACCTCCGATCCTGCCTGTACGAAACGGAAAATGTTATCGATAAAGAGCAGCACGTCTCTGTTTTCCATGTCACGGAAATATTCTGCCATGGTAAGTCCCGTCAGCGCAACTCTCATACGTACGCCGGGAGATTCGTTCATCTGTCCGAATACCATGGCCGTTTTCTCTATGGTACCGCTCTCCTTCATCTCGTTCCAGAGATCGTTGCCTTCACGGCTTCGCTCCCCGACTCCGGTGAAGATGGAATATCCACCGTGCTCCATGGCAACATTATGGATCAGCTCCTGTATCAGAACCGTCTTACCGACTCCTGCGCCTCCGAAAAGCCCTATCTTACCGCCCCTCAGGTACGGCTCCAGAAGATCCACCACTTTGATACCTGTTTCCAGTATCTCGGCAGAGGTGCTCTGAACTTCAAACGACGGCGGTTTTCTGTGTATCTCCCAGCGCTCGGTCTTTCTGGATATGATCTTTCCGCCATCTATCGGCTGACCGAGAACGTTGAACATTCTTCCTATGGTAGCCTGGCCCACAGGTACGCGGATACCGGAGCCGGTAGCCTTCACCTCCATATCCCGCGCCAGGCCTTCACTGCGGTCAAGTATTATGCAGCGTACCTCGGAATTCCCCAGCATCTGGGCCACTTCCATGTACCTGTTCTCTCCGTCCACATTTACTACCAGCGCCTCTCTCAGTTTGGGAAGCTGCCCTTCGGGGAAGGCACAGTCGATGACCGAGCCGGATATCTGTACTATCTTGCCTTTGTTCATTATGATACTCCTATATGCTCTACCGTGAAGCTCCCTGGCCCTCAGTATTCTGATTGCGCTTCCGCTTCTTTCTCTGGGCCTTAGCGCCAGCGGTCACTTCCGTGATCTCCTGGGTTATCGCATACTGCCGTACACGGTTATATTGTATGGAAAGGCCATCCAGCAGCTCCTGTGCATTATCATTTGCGGACTTCATGGCATTCATCCTGGCATTCTGCTCACTGCAGAAGCTCTCGACAAGCGCGCCGTAAATGTAGCCTGCAATATAGCTGGGAACTATATTCTCCAGTGCCGCCGTCGGATTCGGGTAGAATTCGTACTGCTTCCTGTAGCCCTCTTTCTGCTCCCGGTACTCACCGAAGGCTCCTCTTGCAAAGGGAAGCAGCTGTTCTCTTTTAGCCTCCGCATCCATGCCCCCGTGCCTCATACGGCTGTAAATGATACGGATCTCGTCGCAGGTTCCGTTATTGTAGAGATCAAGCAGCTCCTCGGCAATCCTTCTCGCCCTGCGGAAGGTTGGATTCTGTGCCGTATACAGAAATGATCTTTCGATCGGTATCCTGCGTTTCATGAAGTACTGTCTGCCGTACTCACCAACCACAAAAAGATGCACCTTCTTGTGTCTGGTGATCTCTCCTTCCGCTATACGGAGAACATTATGATTGTACGCCCCCGCGAGGCCTTTATCTGCGGTGATCACCAGATAAGCGTAGGACTCGGCCTGTTTTCTTCCCGTTTCCGGGTAGAAATAGTGGCTGTTGATATCATTTCTGCGCTGGAAGATCCTTTTCATCTCGGATTCCTGAAGCTCGAAATACGGTCTTGCCTTCTCCTGATCCGCCCTTGCCTTCTGCAGCTTGGTTGATGCAATGAGATACATGGCATTCGTGATCTTCTGTGTACTCCGTACACTCTGTATTCGGTTTTTTATCTCATGTAGATTCGCCATGTTTTATCTGTCCTGCCGGTGGATCCTGAAACCTGTTTTCTACTTTTTCTCGAAAAATGCTCTGGCGGCGTTAAGCACCGCTTCCTTTGTATCCTCGGAGAGATTCCTGCTTGAAGCTATCTCATCCATGATGCCCTTTTCAACTTCATTCATATATTCCAGAAACGCCGTCCGCCGCTCCTGAATCCTGTCAACAGGAACATCATCCATGGTATGTCCCATGGCGGCAACGAGGATCACAACCTGCTCAGCCATGGTGAAGGGATGATTCTGGGGCTGGCGAAGCAGCTGCATCAGTCTCTGTCCGTACGACAGCTGGCGTTTGGTGGACTCATCCAGATCACTGGAGAACTGGGTGAAGACTTCCATTTCCCTGTACTGCGCAAGGTCCAGACGCAGACCGGAAACTGCCTTTTTCATGGCCTTTGTCTGAGCCGCACCGCCGACACGGGATACGGAAAGACCTACATTGACAGCCGGACGCTGCCCTGCAAAGAAAAGGCTGCTCTCAAGGAAGAGCTGACCGTCCGTGATGGAAATGATATTCGTCGGAATATATGCGGACACATCTCCCGCCTGGGTCTCCACAATGGGAAGTGCTGTCATGGAGCCGCCGCCCTTTTTTGAGGAAAGATGAGCCGAGCGCTCCAGCAGTCTGGAGTGCAGATAGAATACATCACCCGGATAAGCCTCGCGTCCGGGTGAACGCTCCAGCAGCAGCGACAATGCCCTGTATGCCACGGCATGCTTGGACAGGTCGTCATATACTATGAGCACATCCTTGCCGTTTGCCATGAAGAATTCGCCCATGGCTGTTGCGGAATAGGGTGCGATATACTGCAGCGGCGCGGAATCCGCAGCTGTTGCGGCAACAATGATGGTATATTCCATCGCCCCGTGCTTTCTCAGCGTCTCCGCAAGCTGAGCCACACTTCCCGCCTTCTGTCCTATGGCACAGTAGATACAGACTACGCCCTTTCCCTTCTGGTTAAGGATCGTATCTATAGCCACCGCCGTTTTTCCTGTCTGGCGGTCACCGATTATCAGCTCTCGCTGTCCCCTTCCGATGGGGAACATGGAATCTATGGAGAGTATTCCCGTCTCCATGGGTTCGTCCACCGGCTGCCGGTCAATGATACTCGGTGCAGGACTCTCTATTTCCTGATAACCCACAGCCGGGATCACTCCCAGACCGTCTATGGGCTCCCCAAGGGCATTTATAACTCGTCCCAGGAAGTCCGGTCCCGCAGGTATTCCCGCGGTCATCTTGGTCCTTCGGATCAGACCTCCTTCGGTTATGTCATTATCCTCTCCGAAAAGAACTATACCTATCTCATCATGCCGGAGCTCCTGAACCATGCCCTTTACTCCGGACTCAAAAAGCACGATCTCGCCGTAGCGTGCAGATTCCAGTCCGGATGCAAAGACTATTCCGTCTCCTACGGATATAACGCGTCCCTCCTGGACAGGGATAGCCTCAAGCTCCCATTTCTCAAGGGATGAACGGACAAGCGATACGATATTCTTAGCCGGATGTTTCTTGCTGATCCTGGCTTTTTTGATCTCGTCGGTAGCGTCCTTCAGCTGCTGGATACGTCCCTCAAGCGTCCAGTTATATACTTCGTTTCCGTACTCAAGACGGAAACCCGAATCCAGGGATTTATCCTCTACATAGAGGAAATCCACATCCTCCCCGTATTTTTTCGCAATAAATGCGCGGAAACGTTTTTCCTGCTCTTCGGTAGGAGGGAGCGGTGCAAAAAGCTTCGCTGTCTTACGATTCTCCATCCGAAGCACCCCTTTCCGCTGCATCAAGGAAGGCATCGAAGGTTGTTGATACATCCTCGTTGAGAAGTGCCTTGCGGGCGATATCCTCTACAAGATCCGTGATCTGGCCCTTGGCGGAGCTGATGATCTGATCACGCATGGCCTGTCCTTCTTCCCTTGCTTCCTCTATGATCTTTGCTGCCTCGGTTTCGGCATCCTCGATCTTCTTTCTGCGCTGTTTTTCAAGCTCCTCTGCAGCTGTCTTCCTCTTTGAGGTTATCTCAGCATCCACTTCCCGAAGCCTGCCTTCGTATTCCTGTTTAGCATCTTCGGCATGTTTAAGCATCTCATCTGCTGAATCCTGCATATCCTGATAATACTTCTCTCGCTTCTTCATAAAATCCTTTACAGGTTTATAGAGCAGGAAATAAAGGCCTGCAAAAAGAAGCGTGAAGTTCAGCAGGTGAAGCAGTATCTGTTGGAAATCTATGTTTAAAGGCATCTGACTGTCCTCTTTTCTTATAGATTTTTTAGGGGGGGTATGTGATGCACCGGGATTGCTCCGCCGCTTCGCGGCTCCCGCAATCCCTGCGATCATCTCGCCTCCCGGCTCGATGATCTTGCGGGCTTGAGTTGCCTGCGTATGTGATGCACCGGGATTGCTCCGCCGCTTCGCGGCTCCCGCAATCCCTGCGATCATCTCGCCTCCCGCTCTTTCCTTCGGAAATCGCTCCGGCTCGATGATCTTGCGGGTCACAAGGTCGAAACGCCCCTCATGCAAGCATGAGGCGTTTCGACTTTGTTCCCCTGGTGCATCACATGACGAATATGATCAATATTGCCACGATAAGTGCATAGATGATCGCGGTTTCTATGAATACCAGTCCGAGCATGAGGGTGGTTCTGATGCTTCCTTCAGCTTCCGGCTGGCGGGAGATGCCTTCTGCAGACTTTGCGATGGCTATACCCATGGCTATGGCACCGGCTGCCGCCGCAAGACCTACCGCGATAGCTGCTGCAAGTGCCTTGGTACCGGTCGACCCTGCTTCCTCTTGAATTGCCGCTGCATGCATAAGCTTTTCTTCATCTGTCAGACTGTTATCGGAAGCAGCATTTGACTCTTCTTTGACTATGGATGTACGTGCTTCAGACGCATTTACGATCTTGGAACCTGCAAAGACCGCTGCGGTGAGCAGCAGTATTATGATTCCCAGAATTATCGGAAGCTTTTTGGATACCTTGATTGTCATGTTATGATTCCTCCTGAAATTATTATCTCTTCACATCCTCCGGATCCCCGGGGTGAAATCCTCGTTATTCTGTCACCTCACCGTAGAATACCGATGTAAGCATCGTAAGCACGTAGGTCTGGATAAGAGCGTGCAGCAGGGTGAAAAGCACACCTACGATCACCGGCAGCACAAAGCTCAGCTGTATATAATAATATACCAGCTCGGTAACAAGCATACCCGAAAGCAGAGCACCGAACAATCGGAAGCTCATGGATATGGGAAGCGAGAAATCCTTCAGGGTCTTCCCGACACCCTTCAGCTTATTCTGCGCGATTCCTCCCGAAAGAATGACCAGATATGACAGACAGCCCATCATTATGGCTCCGTTGATATCCGCCAGCGGCGCCGGCAGCGATATGGAAGTGCCCTCCGTGGTGGTCCACTGTACTCCCACAAGCTCAAAAAGCGTTCCGATGAAGACATAGCTTCCGGAAACAAAAATATAGGCTCCGAGGAAACGGTTTCTGTGGGGACTGTTGGACCTGGCCAGCTTGTCAAAGTAGCCGACCCATTCCTCTATCAGCATCTGGAACTTTCCCGGTTTTATCTTAAACCTCGGGATAAAGAACAATCTCAGGATCAGTGCGAACAGAAGAAGTATCCCCGTTACAACAAAGCCGGATATCAGCGACGGATTAACATCAATGCCGAAGAATGATATCTTGTTGTACTCATGCAGCACCGCATCCCTCATGGCTTCCTGGATGGTCTCATGCTTTTCATATTTTCCGTTAAGCAGGATCACACCGATAAACAGCGCAAGAGCCACCACCAGGAATATGGCCATGGCATGCACCCGTTTTCTTTTGTCCAAATCCTATCACCTCCCTTAACCAAACTCTATTTTAGTCCTGTATATGCCTAAAGTCAAAGAGAGTTTCCGTTTAATTCAATATTTTTCCGTCTTTTTTCTCTCTTCCTTTCCAATATCACCAGAAGCCTGAACAGCAGGAAGCCCAGCGCCGTTCCCAGAGTATTGAAAAAGAGATCATCCACGTCAAAAACACCGAGTCCTGTAAAGTACTGGGTAGTCTCGATGATAAGCGAAATTATCAGTCCCATGGGGATCATGAACCAGACCTTTGTGAACAGCTTAAAGATAGTCGGAAGTAAATATCCCATCGGTACAAAGAGAAGGATATTCAGAAGCATTGCATTAAATGTCACGCGGTCAGTGATATGCAGACCCCCTTCCATACTGAGAGAATTCCTTATGGTGTCGAAAAGACCGTTCAGCAGTTTTCTGTTATCCGAAAAGGTTCTGCACATCATGGTGAAATAAAGCAATGTCAGGATATAGATCACAAAAAGCGGTATACTGCAGCGGCGGCTGATCAGGACTAGCCAGAACATGACAAAAAGAAAGAGCATCGTCAGTATCAGCTCCTTCGTTCCGTCCGAACCGGGAAAAAGGACCCAGACCGGGTCCTCTTTCAATATGCCTAAGCTAATAAGTGTCATTTTCTTTCCCTTCCCACCGCAGACGGAGCTATAGCTCATCCAGATGGATCAGAGCATCATCCAGCAGCTTCTCCATATGTTCGTCGAAATATTCCTTTGAAGCATAAGTGATACGGCAGCGGCTTCCGAACTCATTCAGAAGTGAGATCGCTCCCGCAAATTCGGGGATCGTATTATGCTCTCTGCCCACATACAGATAATATTTACGGTTTACCGGATTTTTATAAAGCACGGTCTTGCTGTGATAATTACGGCTCAGCAGCTTAGCTGCCCGGATCACACTCTGGAGATCCCTGAATTCATAGACTGCAAAGCTGTCTGCCTCATTATTATCCGCAGCGGGCTTCTTAACGGCAGGTCCGGCAGGCTCCTTCGGCTGTTTTCCGGGAATATCTCCTCCGTTCAGCTTTCCTGCCAGACCCGACATTATATTATCTATCACACTCATTATATCCTTCGGATCAATGGATGCCGATCTGGGGATATTGATCTCTGCACGGATCTCAGGACCCTGCTGTATCTGTATCCCGTCGGGAATGAGACCGTCGGGGCCTATATCTTCAGCCTCAGGTCCGTCGCCGCCGGGGCCTTCACTTCCGGGTCCATCCTCGTCCATATCCTCATCATCGAAGCCGGGGCCGTCCATTTCCGGATCAGATGAGGTATCATACTCCAGGCCGTTGGTAAAACGGGAAAAACGCGGGTCCAGCTCATCCGGATTATCCATAACCCTGCTGATATTTACAACCAGTCCGCTTCCCGCCATGGGGATTGCCTCCACCATCATAGGATGCGCGCCCTCGTCCAGTCCCATCTCCTCCTTAGCAAGCTGCATGAGCTCATCAAAAAGCTCCTTTGCTCCCGGAGAGCCATAAGAGAGGTCTGTGATCTCGAGATTCCGTTCCTCCAGATCCTGCCGGTCCAGTATAAAACGGACTTTATTGTCATTTATTCTTTCCTGCTTCATATAGTAACCCTTTCAGGCAATAAATCTGCATATTATTCTGCTTGCAATGCGTAAATGATCCGTAGTATTATAGCATCAACATCCATCATTTCAAAGTTCTTTTTGCCCCCGGTTTCTTTCAGGGATATTCTGATCCCTCCGGATCAAGGGCAGATTCCCGACAGGCTTTGGAGACAATTTATCATGTCCGTGACAGGTATGTCGCAGGCCTTCCTGCCATGGAGGAAAGGGGGTTAATCCATCCTTAAGACAAAGGATGATAACAACACGTAACGACTATTAAAGAGATGGGACATGCTCCGAAGAGTATGTCCCATCCGCTTTACTGCAGGTATATGCCTTAACCCTCGGAGATTGCTCCAACAGGGCAGCCGCCTGCACATGCGCCACAGCTGATGCACATATTCTCATCGATCACGAACTTACCGTCCTGCTCCTGAATTGCACCTACCGGGCAAGTTCCGGCACAAGCACCACAGCCAATGCATGCATCTCCTATTACAAATGCCATAGTGTTTTCCCTCCTTTGAAAAATATATAACAGATGTGAATATATATTACAACATTCCCGCTGTTAACACAAGGAAAATCATAAATCCTTCATAACTGCCGGAAACCCGCATTCTGAAACACTATTCATCATGAGAGCCGGCCGGTTCTCTTAGTCAGATAGTAAGATCCCCTTCAAACCGGCTCCGGAGCACAGGATCGGCCACAATATATGCCTTGATCTCCTTTATGCTCTCAGCCAGATCGTCCATGGCAGCGAGTACCTTGTGAAAGCTTTCATACTCCTCTTCGGTAACCTTTCCGTCCTTGGAAATATCCACCAGTTTCCGGGAAATATCCTCAACCGAATGTGCATTGCTGATAAACCGGAGTGAGAGCCTTTCAAAAGAATCCTTCTTTATGTCCTTCATCTTTTCCCCGATGGCGTTGTTGATACCGATAGGACAGATATTTTTACAATAATCATTACAGAGATACGGCGCATTATAGGCCTTTGACATTATCAGTATCTCCTCCGGGTACGGCTGTATCTTATCCAGCTCTATCCTTGCAAGACGGCTGCGCTCTATCCTGAGTCTCTCGGAGGCATTTTCCCTGCTGGAAAAAACCGGCTCCTTCTCCGCTGCCTGCATCCTTGCAAGATAATATATATTCTTATTGGCCTTTGACGCTCTTCTTCCCATATCTCCTCCAGTTTCACTCAGGCAATTGCTTAAATCCGGCCATCAATCATCTCCGGCGCGGACCCACTCACGATATACGTCGCTTTTGGATATTCCCCTCTCCTTTGCAGCCTGCTTCATGGCTTCCTTCTCGTCAACGCCGCGCGCGATTATGCCTGCCACATGCTCGGGGATGCTTAAATTCTCCCAGGAAGACCTTGCTTCCTCCTCGATCTCCTGTCTGGATCTTCCTGCCACCACCAGCACATATTCGCCCTTCGGTTCCTCCTCCTCGAAAAAAGCCAGCGCTTCAGTAATCGTAGTCTTCCTGAAGGCTTCGTGGCGTTTGGTCAGCTCCTTGCACAGAGTGAGGCTCCGGTCTCCCAGGGTCTTCTGCAGATCTTTAAGTGTTTCCTTCAGATGATGAGGCGCCTCATAAATGACCATGGTCCTGGTCTCCTTCTTCAGCTCCTCCAGCACCCTCTGTCTGTCCTTTTTTTCTCTCGGAAGAAATGCCTCAAATGCAAATCTTCTTGTGCTCTGTCCCGAGGATATGAGCGCATTCACCGCCGCGCAGGCTCCCGGAACCGGTACCACCGGAACTCCGGCCGCATAACATTCCTCAACCAGCACCTCACCGGGATCCGATATACCCGGAGTCCCCGCATCGGTGATCAGAGCTATATTCCTGCCCTCCAGCATATGCTGCACCAGAACCTTTGCCTTGTCATATCTGTTAAACTCATGGTAACTGGTCATGGGCGTATGTATATCAAAATGTGTCAGCAGCTTCCTGCTGTTGCGGGTATCCTCCGCTGCGATCTCATCCGCCTCCTGCAGGATACGCACTGCCCGGAAGGTCATATCCTCCAGATTTCCTATGGGTGTTGCCACCAGATACAGTGTTCCAGTCATTTTTACCCCTTTAACACTTTCCGTAGGTTCTCAGCAGCTCCTTCGTATACCCGCCGCCCTCTTCGTATACCACCATAGCCGGCAGGACCTTCAGCCAGGGATTCCCGTCACGCACGGCTTCGATCAGAACCATGTTCGGTTCCTTGTCCGCATATGGCTGGACCAGCTGCATCCTCTTCGGTTCCAGGCGGTTCAGCCTCATCAGCTCCAGTATCTCCGGTATCCTGAAGGGCTTATGCACCATGGAAAATGTTCCGCCGGGCCTCAGCAGATATCCTGCTGCCCGAACCACATCCTCCAGTTTCACCGCTATCTCATGTCTTGCCAGATTTTTCGCGGTAGTATCATTATGTAAACCATTCTTTTCCGAAATATACGGTGGATTACAGGTCACCGCATCAAAGGATGAACCCCTGAAAAGCTCCCTGACATTCTTTATATCTCCCTGCAGGATCTCAAGCCTGTCCCCCGCGCCGTTAAGGGTCACGCTGCGGGAAGCCATTTCCGCCACTGCCTCCTGAAGCTCAAGGCCCACCGCGGAGGCGCATTTCCCCTTTGCCAGAAGCAGCAGTGGTATGATACCCGTTCCTGTCCCAAGGTCGATCACTCTGTCCTTTGGCCCGGTTCCCGCAAAGGCCGAAAGCAGCACGGCATCCATTCCGAAACAGAAAAATGAAGGGTTCTGGATAATCCTGAACCCGTTCACCTCCAAGTCATCAATTCGTTCTCCCTCGCGGAGAAGCTCCTCGTCAGTCACTTGTCTTTTATACCTTTCTTATTTACCTCCGTTCGGAGAACCTCCCTTTCGGCTCTCCCTCGGCCGGTTGTTGGGCCTGTTCTTCCTGTGGAGATTCTTCTGGGAGTTCTGCGTCTCCTTATTTTCTCCCTCAGGCTTTCCGCCCTTCTGGAACTTCTGCTTCTTCTGGGCATCCGTATGGGGGGTTCCTTCGCTGCGTTCCCTGTTCTCGCCGTGATTTCTGGGCTTTCCGCCCTTCTTTCCGCCGGCCTCCTCGCGATTCTCCCTGTTGCCGGCCCGGTTCCTGTCAGGCTTATGGTGTCTCTCGGAGTCTGTCCTTCTTCCTCCGGATCCGCCGTGTTCCTGCTCTGCTTCATCCCCGGACATGATATCGGATGCCTCCATAGCCGTAAGCTCCGGATCTATACTGCTGTCATCTGTATCGACATGTCGGCCCCTGCGGCCTCCGGTCAGATCCCCGACCTTATATTCCACGATCTCCTTATTTCCCTCTTCGTCCATGATATAGATCCTGACTCTCTGACGGAGGACATTTACGGAAGCAACCTCACCCGAAACTCCGTCAACGGTTCTCACTCTGTCACCCACATTAGGCAGCAGGGAATTCAGATATTCATAGGTATCCTCCTCATGCTTCAGGCAGCACATCAGTCTGCCGCACACGCCGGATATCTTTACCGGATTAAGGGAGAGGCTCTGCTCCTTTGCCATCTTGATGGAAACCGGGATAAAATCCGCCAGATATGAGTGGCAGCACAGCTCTCTGCCGCACATTCCGATGCCTCCGCGGATACGCGCATCGTCACGTACTCCGACCTGCCTCAGTTCTATGCGGGTATGAAGCGTGGATGCCAGATCCTTGACCAGTTCCCTGAAATCCACTCTTCCGTCCGCGGTAAAATAAAACATAACCTTGTTGTTGTCAAAAGTATATTCCGCTGAGATAAGCTTCATTTCCAGCTCATGCTCGCGTATCTTCTGAAAACATATCTCGAAAGCCTTTGCCGATCTTTCTTCGTTCAGCTGATGTCTTTCAATATCCTGGGGAGTGGCGAGCCTCTGTATCGGCTTGAGTCCTCCCTGGATCTTCTCTTCATCGACCTCCTTCCGGGGGATGACCACCCATCCGAATTCGATACCCTTTGACGTTTCTACGATAACCTTTGTGCCAAGCTCCACTTCATGGTCACGCGGATCAAAATAATAAATCTTTCCGTTCCGCCGGAAGCGGACGCCTATAACTTCTTTCATGTTACTTCTCCTTTAATGTCATGATCAGCAGCCGCATGACATCTTCAAGCCGTGCATTTGCATTCAGTCTTACCTTCGCATTCTCTATCGCTCTTGCCTTATCCTCAAGCTCGTTATACGAAAGGTAATTTGCCTGCTCACGCAGAGCGCTGTATTCCTCACGGAAAATGATCTTGTCGGGTTTTCCGGTAACCTTGAGCATCAGTATATCCCTGTACCACATCATCATAAGATCCAGGTATTCGCCAATGTTCATCTTATATCTGGCACAGGCCTCGATGGCTTCCTCGACCTCTTCTATATCCATCTGGAATATCTCCTTTTCCAGCCGGATCACAGAACGTACAAGAGCTTCATATTCTTCATTTGTGGCGAGCTTTACAGCCTTGCCGAGATTGCCCTGGGCATATTCAACACAGAAACGCGCCTTTGCTTCATCAAGCTGATAATGGCTGATCAGGTATTCCTGCATATCCCTTTCCTTAACCGGTTTCAGGGAAAGAGTTATGCAGCGCGATACGATGGTGGGCAGCAGCTTCTCCAGCGAATTAGTGATAAGGATCACAACTCCGTATGCCGGAGGCTCCTCTATGGTCTTCAGGAGCGCATTCTGCGCCGCTTCATTCATCAGCTGGGCATCGCTGATGATATATATCTTATATTTTCCGTTATAAGGACGGATATCCATGGTCTGGACAACCTGCTCCCTGATCTCGTCAACGGAAATGAGATTCGGCTTCTCATGCTGTACCGTTATGATATCCGGATGATTTCCGGTATCCGCCTTGATACAGGACGGACAGGTATTACAGGGATCAAGCCCGCCGTTATCACATTCAAGAGTTTTTGCAAAGGAAAATGCCAGCGAACTGCGCCCGCTGTTCTCCTCTCCGCAGAGAATATATGCATGTCCGACTCTTCCGGTCTCAATACTGCTCTTAAAATGTCTGATAATATCTTCATGGCCTACGATCTGATGAAAATCCATAGCTTCACCTCCTTAACAGCCCTGAAACCCTACTCTTCATCATATCACATATAACCTCAATCGGTAAAGTGGCATCCACCTTAAAAATCCTTCCGGGATCTCTTTCAGCAAGAGTACGGTAGCCCTCCGCCACCTTTTTATGGAATTCAATCGTCTCTCTCTCCATACGGTCCAGCTCTGCCTGCTCCTTCTTCCTGGCGATGCCTGTCTCCGCAGGAAGATCCAGAAGAAATGTTACATCCGGCTGATAATCACCGATGGCCGGCTTATTAACGGCATAGACCGTATCTATGCCAAGGCCTCTTGCTATTCCCTGATAAACCACGGATGAATCCACAAAGCGGTCGCTGATGACCGCCTTTCCGCTCTCTATCGCGGGGCCGATAACCTCATGTACCAGCTGGGCCCGTGCGGAAGCGTAGAGGAGCATTTCCGTCTCGGGTTTCATTTCCGTATGGGCAGGATCCAGCAGCAGTGCGCGTATCGCTTCACTGATCACCGTCCCGCCGGGTTCGCGGGTAACCAGCACCTCATAGCCCTTTTCCTTAAGATATTCGGACAGAAGGTTTATCTGGGTTGTTTTGCCCGCACCGTCAGGTCCTTCCATGGTTATAAAGATCCCTCTCATCTTTTCCTCCCCCGGATTTTACTCTGTTTCAACACCCGCCGATTCCGGATGCCGTCTATTTCAAAAGCAGATTTTCCTGCTGGATCAGCTCCATGATCCTCTGCAGCTGGTCGCTGATGTGACCTCGCATTGCCTGCTGGGCTTTGACCACGTCTCCCTCCAGGATCGCTTCCGTGATACGAGCATGCTCACGGGACAGCTTATCGTGGGAGGAGAAATCCTTTACATATTCAAATCGGTAGCGGTAAACCTGCTCCCGCAGACTATGGGCAAGATTGATAAGCCGGCGGTTCCTGGTTGCTTCGAAAATGACATCGTGAAACTTCTCATCCCGTTTCACAATGGTTTCCACCTTCTTGCCGGCAAGCGCCTCATCAAAGGCCTCCTTTGCCTGCACCAGCCTTTTCTTTCCCGCATCGTCAATACGCATGGAAGCAAGACGCACCGAAAGATCCTCTATGGCCATGCGTACCTCGAGAGCCTCCTGCAGGTCCTCAACAGTTATACGCGCGACCTCCGC
>ONWK01000026.1 GCA_900321505.1 uncultured Eubacteriales bacterium | reverse complement strand
GTCGTATCGAAGTGGTCATAACGGGGCTGACTCGAAATCAGTTTGCCGGGCAACCGGCACGAGGGTTCGAATCCCTCCGACTCCGCAACAACCCGGGGACGGTTCTTAACTAATTGAGAACCATCCCCGGGTTGTCTTTTTTCTGAATCTTATTATACAGGTCTCAGGTGCATCGCCCGACCTTCTGATCATGTTTTCATTCCGTCAGATCTTTAATTACTTCTCCCGCGATTATCAGGCCTGCCACGGACGGGACGAAGGCCACGCTTCCGGGGGTGCTCCTGCGGGATGTGCCGGCATTTTCCTCCGGAGAACCGCTTTCTCCCGGAGTAAGGGCTTCTTCGGTTGAGTAGACTACCTTCAGCTTTTCTATGCCCCTCTTTCTGCATTCCCTGCGCATAACCTTTGCAAGTGGGCATACTGTTGTATCATATATATCCGCAACTCTGAAAGCCGTGGGATCCAGCTTATTGCCCGCTCCCATGGATGAAATGATCCTCGTCCCGGCTTCCCTTGCCTGCATGATGAGTCCCAGCTTTCCGGTAACCGTATCGATGGCGTCCACCACATAATCATATTCGGAAAAATCAAACTGCTCCCGGGTTTCCGGAAGATAGAATACCTTATGGACCGTGACCCTGCAGTCCGGATTGATATCCCTTATCCGTTCCGCAGCCACATCCACCTTTGCTCTTCCTATAGTACTTCGCAGCGCTATTATCTGCCTGTTCAGATTCGATTCGGCCACCGTGTCATTATCACAGATATCCAGCGCTCCTACTCCCGAACGGGCAAGGGCTTCCACCACATATCCGCCCACGCCGCCGACACCGAAGACCGCCACACGGCTATCCGCAAGTTTTTTCATGGCGTCAGCTCCGAGAAGACGTTCTGTTCTTGTAAATGCATTCTGCATATTTTAGCTCCTGTATTCTTCTTTATCATTTTTCCGCTCGATATGCCTTCTCACCAGCCACAGTATAAAAAGTCCCGCTGCAGCACCCGCGCTGTCCACCCCTACATCGAATATCCTTCCTGCGCGGCCGGGAACAAATGTCTGATGGAATTCATCGGTGCAGGCATACAGCGCCGTAAAAATAAAACTGAAAAGATATCTTGAATATTTCCTTCTGTCGAAAACAGTCCCCTCTCCCAGCGCTCCGAAGATAAGCACCGCCAGAACAGCATATTCCGACGCATGTGCCCCTTTTCTTATGGGATAATCGAGCTTATCAGCCCATTCAAGCTGCTCTTCCTCGGACATTTCCGAATAACCGGATATAAAAAGCCTTCCCAGAAACCGTCCCACAGTATGACTGGTATCCGAGGATTCCGTACCATCCGCCGCGGAGAAGCAGAATATTAGCAGCATCCAGGCAAGAGCCATAATACGCAGAAGCAATGTGATCTTTTTATTCTTTTCTTTCAAGGCTTTTCTCCTTAATGCGGCTTTGTATCCGAACTATAAGTGAGCGCAGACAAAAAGTCAAGCCCCGTACCAATTGTAAAAAAATATGATTTCTGATACATTTTTGATGCAATTACGGATTACATTACAGCCATAACATAAACACCCCATGGATTCATGTGCTCATATAAACGAAAACAGTCGGACCGGTCTGCATGGATCCATGGGATGACCTAAAAAATACAGTCCAGTATACCGAACTGTCAAAAAATACTTAATACAGAGTACCCATTCAGTCCCCAGAGTGCTGAACAGGTGCAGAAAGGAATCCGGAATATGTATCGAAAATTTATTGCAGGAACAATAATCATAGCACTGCTCCTTACAGGCTGCGGGAAGGAAAAGGCCGGTGAAGTAACCGGCTACGGAGCCGAGGACACAACTGCTTCCGCAAAGAATCCGACTGAGAATGGAAGCGAAACCGGCGGCAGTACAGCCACAGATAACACCTCATCAGAGGTGCCCTCCCACAGCGGCAGATATCTTTCATCCCAGCTTGGAGGAAAGAGGCTGGATCATGAAGAAAGCTTTAACATAGGCAGCCTTGCCGCAAAAACAGATATACACTGCGGAATCACCGAAACCGAAGAAGAACTCGATGAATGGCGCAAAAACGGTGTCTGCTGCTTTTCGGATTCCGAGGATCTTCCTGCATGGAGCGTACGGGAGATCAAAGAAAATATGATCTATGAGGATGAAATAGTCTCAGCCCTGCTTAAGGATGCAGCACCTGTAAAGCGTTATATCAGCAGCGATGACGCCGAGTCCACACGGGATATCTGTATCGACTACGCCGGAGTATATGAAGACGGTGATTTCGGAAACCCGACACAGACCATTTCAACCTGGATCGACGCCGAGGATCATTTTGTCCATACCTACGAAGGTAAATATCTTGATACCGATTATCAGCTGGTGATAGGATACCGGGAAAACTGGAAATGCAAAACCATAGTTCTCGGCCCGAAGAACTGGGGCGATATTTCCGGAAATCCGGATAATGATTTCATACATGTGGCAAGCGATCACAAAGTCGATCTTCCGGAAAAGGATAACAACGGTGAAATCCTCGATTATAATGAAACTGACCTGGATGAGGTGATGCAGGATCCCGTGAACAGATGCACGCTGACTGAAGATAAAGCAAAAAACATTATTAAAGATTTTACTGACAGCTTAAAGCTCAGATTAGACCCGGACTCCATAAATGCAGATGTCAGCAAAAGTGAAGTTCCGATGAGAGAGCTGCTGTTTGTGAATTCCAAAAAAGTGGATAATACCGACATCAACGGCATTTACCGCTATTTCTCCATGACAGAAGGCGCGGTTAATGATGGGATCCTTAACGGATTTGCAGGAAGGCTCTCGACAGCTATAGGCGGCCAGGGTATTAATACCATGGAGGCTGACTATCTCAGAGCTAATTATGGTCAGTTCTACCTGAATGATAAGGGCGTGGTTTACTGCAACCTCTTCATCTACTTTGATTTTGAAGAACGCCTGTCCGATCAGGTAGCGATACTTCCCTTTGAAAAGGCCATGGCCGCCTTTCAGGAGAATATCGTTTCTGAGATAGATGTCTCAAAGGTTAACGGCAATGATCTTAAGTTCACCGGTGCATTACTTGAATATTTCCCGGTGGAGAGCCCGGACAAACCCGGCGAATATACATTCATTCCTGTCTGGGTAACGGAAATGGTCACAAACGGCAATTATTATCTGGGACAGGCTGTTCAAAATGCCGTGGATGGTAGTATAATAACCGTACAATTCAACGAGTGATCCATGCCCTTCGGGGACTGACCAGTATGGAAGGTATTAAAAATGCTTAAGCTGCTCATAGTCGAGGACGAAAAACCCATATCCGACCTTATCCGTCTTAACCTTACCAAAGCAGGCTACAGCTGCACTGCCGTATATGACGGTAAGACCGCTGCAGATCTTCTGGAGGATCATGATTTCGATCTGATCCTCCTTGATATCATGCTGCCGGAGATCAACGGTTATGAGCTGATGGAATATATCCGTCCCATGGGTATCCCGGTGATCTTCCTCACCGCAAAGGCCTCTCTGGACGACCGGATGAAGGGGCTCACCTCCGGGGCTGAGGACTATATCATAAAACCCTTTGAGATCGTGGAGCTTCTTGCCCGCATCAATATAGTCCTGAGACGCTACAATAAAACCGAGACCATGCTCACCTACCACGACCTCACCATTGATGTTGAAAACCGCAGCGTGACCCGCGGAAATGAACCGATCGAGCTTACACCCAAGGAGTTCGATCTTCTTACCATGTTTGTCCGCAATCTTAACATTACCCTCTACAGAGACCGGCTCTATGAAACCGTATGGGAGTCGGAATGGATGGGCGATACCCGTACGCTGGACCTGCACGTACAGCGGCTCCGCAGAAAACTCGGACTGAAGGATTACCTCAAATCCGTCTATAACACCGGCTACAGACTCGTTGAC
>ONWK01000042.1 GCA_900321505.1 uncultured Eubacteriales bacterium | reverse complement strand
GCCTCCGCTACGACGAGAATATATACTATCTCATTTCCCCGAAATTCCTGGTGCGTTATACAGAAGGCTTTACCGACAGGATCACCGGTTACGATGTGGCGGGAATATCCCTCAGGGATCTGGGCAATGTGCTCCATTCCGACAAGAGGAGGACAAATGTCATCACCAGGGAGCAGGCCCTCGAGATCGTAAAGGCACAGCTGCAGAAGATGGAGGATACGGGCAAGAATATCATGGTGAATGACGGAAATGATTACAGCTTCGCCTATGCCGATGATATCATCAATGTGCCTCTGTCCGACAATGACTATTACGTGGTTGATGAATCGGTACCTTTCTATGAGATGCTGATCCACGGCTGCATCGATTATTCGGGCAGTGTGATCAATCTCGGAAATACTACCGATGAGAATGAGATAATACTGACACTTATTGAAAACGGCGCATCTCCGCATTTCGTATTCACAAAGTCCGAATCAAACGAAATGAAGAAGACTGCACTTAACAAGTTCTATTCTACTACATTTGACAGCTGGAAGGATTCCGCTGTAAAGATCTGGAAGGAGACCAATACGGCGCTTTCCAAAGTCAGCGGGGCCAGTATCACCGGACACCGAAATATCAGTGAAGGCGTTTCGGAAACAGTTTACAGTAACGGAGTGACGATCTATGTCAACCATACGGACGAGAGCGTCAACGTAGACGGTGTTGAGATCGATGCAAAGAGCTACGTGATCGGAGGATGATATGGGAGAGAAGAAAAAGAAAAGTAAATTAACTCTTACCCGTAAGCGCTCCATGAAAGGCTTCCTTTTCATCGTGCCCTGGCTTATAGGCTTCCTGTGGTTCTATCTGCGCAGCCTTATCATGACCGTACAGTTCTCGCTTTCGGATCTGACGGTCACGCCGGGCGGCGGCTATACACTGGACTATGTCGGGCTGGATAATTTCCTGTATGCGTTCCGCGGTCATGGTACATTTAAGCAGATCCTTACGACATCTGTGGGAGATATGCTGATCGACGTTCCGCTGATCACCTTCTTCTCACTGATGGTTGCGATGCTGCTGAATAAGAAATTCCGCGGCCGTACACTGATGAGAGCCATCTTCTTTCTGCCGGTCATCCTCAATTCCGAGGCTATCCTTGCAGCCATGAAGGTTGCGGCAAGCATGATGGTAGGCGGACTTTCATCTGCGGGCGCCGAGGTGGCGGAAGCCGCAAGCGCCGGAGTCAGCGTAGAGTACTATATACAGATGTTCTCAAACCTGGGTCTTCCCATGGGACTCGTCGAGTATGTAGTCGGCGCGGTAGGCAGGATAAGCGATATCATAAATGCATCGGGTGTGCAGATAATCATTTTCATAGCTGCCCTGCAGTCCATACCCAGCTCTATGTATGAGGTTGCAAAGATCGAGGGCGCTACGGCGTATGAGACCTTCTGGAAGGTAACCTTCCCCATGGTTATGCCCCATATCATAACGGTTGTGGTTTATACCGTGGTGGACAGCTTCGTCAATTCAGACGTTGTTACACTGGCCTACAATACGGCATTTTCGGAAAAGAATTACGGACTGAGTTCGACGTTCTCGATAATATCCACGATAATAACGTGCGGCATTTTGGCGATAGTCGTCCGGTTCATACAAAAACGAACGTTCTACTATAACTGACGGGAGGAGGTGATCATAAAATGGATAAGGTTGCAGATGCGACAAAGGTTAAGGCTGAAGCGGAGACTGCGGTTAAGGCCGAAGCAGAGGCTGAGGTTAAGCCGGAGGCAGGGGAGAAGAAGACTGATTCCGATGAGCTTGTAGCCGTTAACCCTAAAGGCTTCCGTTTCAAAAAAATGGATGTCAATACAAAGAGTAAGATCACCGAGGGCTTTAAAGGATTCTTCCTTGGCCTGTTCCGTTGGGTAATACTGATCGGTATTGCTTACGTGATCATCGGCCCGGTGCTGGGAATCCTGGCCAGGTCCTTCTTCTCGGATGCGGATAACTACAATACCATGGTATACATGATCCCTCAGCAGCCCACCATGGAGAGGTATAAGATAGCATACGAAACTCTCAATTACAGCTCCACGGCGATCAGTACCATCATCTATTCGATCACTCTGATGATCATTCAGGTACTGATGTGCTCCATGGTCGGCTACGGATTTGCACGGTACGATTTCCCCTTAAAGAAGGTGCTCTTTGCCTTCGTAGTGGTAATGATCGTTATACCCACGCATACCATCATGCTTCCGCTGTATATGACATTTGCGAATTTTGATGTCTTCGGGATCATTCACATGATCACGGGAAGCAGCCCGAATCTGCTGGGTACAGTCTGGCCGATGTATATAATGACCTTCCTGGCCTGCGGTCTGAGGTCGGGACTGTACATATACATTTTCAACCAGTTTTTCCGCGGGCTCCCCAAGGAGATCGAAGAGGCTGCATATGTGGACGGCTGCGGAGTATGGTATACATACTTCAGGATCATGCTGAGAAATGCTACTCCGGCGGCCATAACGGTTGCCATCTTCTCACTGGTTTGGCAGTATAATGATACCTTCTATGCAAAGCTGTTCAATATCAGTGACTCGGTACTCCTGTCCAAGCGTATCGCAACGCTGGCAAGTACGGTCGGAAATGTATATAAGATCTATGACCCCAACATACTGCAGCTTTACATGGATGCGGGTATAATCCTTGTAATGCTTCCGCTGGTGATCATCTATGTGATCCTCCAGAAGCAGTTTATCGAAGGCGTCGAAAGATCGGGTATCGTCGGATAGTACCGCGGGTTACTTTCTTTTTCACCTGCTTTAAGCCTCGGATCGATGGGGCTTTGCAGCGTGATTTGTGGACTGTGAATAATAAAAAAAGGATATTTCACAAAAAAATAGCAAAACATACAAATTTTGGTATAATTTTGTAACAAAAATTTAAGTAAAAAAATACAATAGTAAAGTTGCAATTTAACAATATTTATATTAAAATATAAAGCAACTGATAAACTAACTTCAAAAGAGGAGGAAGAAGAAGTGAAGAAAAGAAAACTGGCAACCATCGCACTGGCATCCGCTATGATGGTTACTTCCTTTGCAGCATGCGGGAATGAGAG
>ONWK01000115.1 GCA_900321505.1 uncultured Eubacteriales bacterium | reverse complement strand
TTCACATGCATATTCTTTATTCATCGATAACCTCCGTAATCCGTCTTATCATCTCAGATAATATCCGCTGATATGTATCTGCCATCATCTTCATCATTTTTCCGGAATAATATCCCGAATAGTAGATCCGCAGCTTGTATCCGTTCTTTCCTTCAACGACTTCCGTCAGTGATTCAACCACAAGGTCAGTCATGGTCTTAAGGACCATATTGATCACTGTTTCATTTACCGGAAGACGATCATAGTCCCCTTCATCAATGATCCAGTCCGGGAAAAACTGGAACATGATGATCGGTGAAATGTTATATTCCAGCGACAGCGGAACAAAAGGATAATGACTCTTCCTGGCCAGCTCATAATACTGCCCGGACAGATCTTTAAGAAAAGCGCCCATATCATGACGATCCACATGAGCAACAAGCGGAAGGTTATTGATATACAGACCGATGGCGTCAAAGTTCCGGAATCTGTCACGTCCGTTTTCAATAAAGCCGAAGAATACATCCTCCCTTTTAGTCAGTTTGGACAGGGTGCAGGCCATGACCGCCGTAAAGAAAACGGTCTTATCGATTCCGAACCTTTCCGTGAATTCTATTACCTGCTCCGGTTTCACGGAAAGCTCCCGCATGATAAAGCCTGCCTTTCCCTTCTTTCCCGGATTCCGATAGAAGCCTGCCTTCTTCAGATCAATTAGTGCAGACCGGGTTTCCTTTACGATCTGCTCATATTCCCTGCTGTGTCGGATCTGATGATGAAAAGCAGCTATCTTTAAAAACTCGGTATCCACATGCTCCGGTACTATACCTTCCAGAGCATTGTAAAAAACACGGCGGAAAACATTAACGGATACAAGATCAAAAATCATGTGATGGAATACCGCTGCCAGATGACATTTCCCAAAGGCCCGTACTATCACAAACCTTGCCAGACTTCTGTATATATTAAAATCAGATGCCATATGGGTGAATTCCTTAACCAGGCTGAATACGCCCTTTTTTACAACCGGTTTGGATCCTTTTACCATATACGGCACGCCGTCTCTATGCTCTACATGCATGGTCAGTACGGGATGTGCCTTAAATACAATATCAAGCGCCCGTAAGATCTGTTCATCACTGTATTTCTTATCGACAGGAATGACCGCAGGGATCAGATTTGGATCCTTCTTAGGATTATTTTCCACACTGTGATAGAATACTGTCTGCGTATTGTTCAGCGGACAGCCGCTCTCCATGGTGAAGAGATCCAGATCCGGTGAAAGCTTCTCTACACCTGCTGCTATGGCGGCCGGTGTACGCAGGCTCAGAATATCCGCGATGGTGATGCCGCAGTCCCGAAGGCCTGCAAGCAGCTTAACTGCTGCCAGAGAATCACCGCCAAGGTTAACAAAATCATCATGGATACCAACCCGTTCCAGCTCAAACACCCTTTCAAATTCATGGACTATACGTGCTTCCATCTCATTTCGCGGTGCAGCATACTCAGCGTGCAGCAGGTCGAAATCCACCTCCGGCAGGGCACGCCTGTCCACCTTTCCATTTACATTAACGGGTATTTTGTCCATCCGGATCACAAAGGAAGGAACCATATAATCCGGTACACGTCCGGACAGATACTCTGAAACCCTTTTTGCAGCCGTCGCATCATCCGCATCGTCCGACACGATATAAACGACCAATTCATTATTACCGCCATGCTTCCGGATCTGAGCGGTCACATCTCTTACTCCGTCGATCTTTCGGATCAATGACTCAACTTCGGAAAGCTCCACGCGGTTTCCCCGTATCTTTACCTGGCCGTCCCGTCTGCCGATGAATCCAATGCTTCCGTCCGTTAAAACTCTTACCACATCACCGGTATAATAAAGTCTGCCATATGCTTCATCCGCTGCATAAGGATTGCTCATAAATGCTTTCGCAGTTTCCTCCGGCCGGTTCAGGTAACCATCCGCAAGCTGCGGACCGGACAGATACAGGCCGCCGACTGCACCGATGGGCAATCTTCTGAGCTCGCTGTCCAGAACATATGCCTTTACATTGTCCTTTACAAAGCCCACACTGGCGGCATCGATCTTATCCCGTATATCAATATCTGTCACATAGATGCACGCTTCTGTGGGGCCATAGGTATCCAGGATCCTGTAGTTTCTTTTTTCCCTGATCTCTCCAAGTTTCTCTCCGCCGGTACCCAGAACCCTTAAGTTTGTCTCCTCCACCTGATGAATGAACAGTCTGGCGATCTGCGTCGTGATAAAAGCCTTAGTAATATGATGAGCATTTATATGCTCAGCCAGAGCCTGCATGTCCAGCTTCTTACAATCGGGAATAACATCTACGCAAGCGCCGGAATACATCGCGGAGAATAAGCCCGCCATGGAAACATCAAAACCAATTGACGCATACATTCCATAAAATTCTCCCGGCCGGATATCCAAATTCCTGACATGGTGGTCGATAAAATACCGCAGGGAATCTCTGGTGATCTTCACTCCCTTCGGAATCCCGGTACTGCCGCTGGTATATAAGATACATGCCAGTTTACCCACAGTTACCGGCAGATGTGTGAGAGTTCCGATCTCCTCTTTCATGATTTCCGAAATATTGAAAAGAACCGGTGTATCCGGGCCCGGTTTTTCCGCACGCTCTATCGTATCATCACTGACGATCAGAACCCGGGATGCAGTATCCCTGAGCATAAAGGATATCCTCTCATCCGGAAGCTTATCATCCAGAGGAACATAGGCAGCTCCCAGAGACATGATACCCAAAATGCAGAACATATACAGTTCCGAACGGGGCACCAGGAAACCTACCCTATCCTCAGCCTTTACGCCGAGTTGCATCAGCTTCTGCCGTACCCGGTCCGCGATATAAGCTCCCTCCGCAAAGGTGTAGGAAACATCATCATACTCAACCAAACGGTTGTCCCGGTACCGTGCCAGGTTATCATTGAAGGCATCCAGAACATCCTCATATAAAACATCAGTATCCGTCCGGTTCCAGTCATCCAGACGCTTAATATCTTCCGCAGAAGTAAACTGAATATCCTTTAACTGCTCCGCCTCCATCATACCCCTGAGGATTTTCTCATAGGCCTCTGCAAAATGCCGGACAAAGTCCCGTGAGTAACGGGCGGAAGACCGGATCCTGAGGATCAGACCGTCATCCGCATTTTCGAAAACATAGAAGGCCATTTCTGCGTTCAGGTCATGCTTTAATGCTTCCAGCTCCATCTGAAATTCATCCCGGTTTACCGCATCCAGGTAAAGTGCATGGGCATACTGGAACGACATGCCTGCATTCAGTTCATATTTGGAAGCCAGTATGCGGAAGGGAACCAGATCGTATTTCATTACGGAGTTCACAAGATCCGATGCATATGAAAGGAAGTCTTCCGTGTCCTGATTCCTGCAGTCCATCAGAACAGGCAGAGTCTTTACATACATACCGATGGAACCGGACAGATCCATATGACCTCTTCCGTCTTCGATAATATTGAAAAGCACCTTCTCCGAACCACTGAACCTTGACAGGGTGTAGGCAAAGACACCTGTGAAAAACTGATTGCGGGTGATGGAATGCTTCCGCAGGAAGGTATCCAGTCCCTTCTTCCCGATGTCAAAGGTATGGATATATTCAAATGCTTCCTTCTCACCGTCGACCGACGGGAGCAGCGGGTAAACCTCCTCTCTGTCGGCAAGCATATGATCATAAAATGCCTCAGCCTCATCCATTCCGGACGCACGGATGGCCTCCTCAAGAGAAGTCTCCCGGAGCATTCCATGATCAACATAGTCGATATCATTCCCCTTTAATACAGCAAGAAGGCTGTCCAGGAACACATTCATCGAAACACCGTCAAATATCAGGTGATGAAAATCCACACACAGGATGGTTGAATCTATGTCCCGCGCGATCATAAACCGTGAAAGACTCCTGCCGAGATCAAACGGCACCACAAAGGACCCGATCTCATCCACGGAGCCTTCCTTTATCACGGGTTCCGCAGCAAAAACCAGGTACAGAGCGTCTTCAGTATTCTGAACCCGTCCCTTTAATAACGGGAACACCGTAAACAGCTTCTGCAGTGCATTTTTAACATCGTCCGGAGAACAATCTCTCTTTAATCGGATGACATAGGGTACATGGTATGCCGTACCCATATCATGAACGCTTTCATCCAGATAAACATTTAACTGTGATTCCGATAAAGGACAGGGTGCATCAAATGAGTATTTCTGTTCGATCACTGAGGCCGTATCCACAGAAGCCTTTACATGGCCTGCGATGGCCGCCGGTGTCCGGAGGCGCAGAATGTCGCCCACCGTAATGCCTGTACTTCCCAGAGCCGAAACCAGTCTGACCGCCTTGAGAGAGTCTCCCCCAAGCCGGATGAAATCGTCATTTATTCCGATGGGATCCAGTTCAAATACCTTTTCAAATTCACGGACTACACGTTCCTCCAGTTCATTCCCGGGTGCCGCATACTCGGCACGCCGCAGACCGAAATCCACATCCGGCAAAGCCCGCTTATCTACTTTCCCGTTGACATTCAGCGGAATGCTGTCCAACCGGATCACATATGAAGGTATCATATAATCCGGAACACGGCCGGTGAGATACGCTGAAACCCTGTCCGCAGCCGCTTCATCATCCGGATCCTCCGAAACAACATAAACGATCAGCTCATTATTTCCGCCCAGTTTACGGATCTGTGCGGTCACATCTCTTACCCCGTCAATCTCACGGATAACTGCTTCAACCTCGGATAATTCCACCCGGTTTCCGCGGATCTTCACCTGACCGTCCCGTCTGCCGATAATGTCATAGCTTCCATCCGGCAAAACCCTTGCCACATCCCCTGTGGCGTAGATGATTTCATATTCTTTGTTATCTTCAAAAGGATTCGGCAGAAATACGCGGGCGGTTTCCTCCTTACGGTTCAGATATCCATCCGCCAGCTGGGGGCCGGACAGATACAGCTCTCCTGCCGCGCCCACCGGAACTCTCCTTTGTTCTTTGTCCAGAACATACGCCTTCATATTGTTGAGCATGAAGCCCACGCTGGAGGAATCTATCTTCTCCTTCAGCGGAATACTTGTCACATATACGCAGGCCTCCGTTGGGCCATAGGTATCCGTAATTTTATAATTGCAGTTTTCAGTGATCTGACCCAGTTTTTCTCCTCCTGTAACAAGCACCTTTAAGGATGATTCAGGATTCTCACTGATGAACATTTTGGCAACCTGGGTTGTAATATGGGTATGCGTCACATGATGCTCCGCAAAATGGCGGTTCAATGCCCGGATATCCTTCTTTACACTTTCGGGAATGACATCCAGACAGACGCCTGAATAAAGCACGGAGAATATGGCCCCCATGGAGACGTCAAAGCCGATGGACGCAAATAATCCGTATACATCTCCCGGACGGAGCTGCAGATCATTTACCTGAAAATCAATAAAGGAAAGCAGCGCTTTTCTGGTGATCCTTACGCCCTTGGGAATGCCGGTACTGCCGCTGGTATATAAAATGGCGGCTATATCACCCGAAGCGTATGGCAGCCGGTCCAGAGTTCCGGTTTCTTCTTGTCCTCTCTCTACTTGAGGCTTATCTGCCTGTATGTTATTCACCGGCCTGCTGTCAGTTCGCATGATCTCCGACATGTTAAGGAGTTTCGTACCTTCCCCTGCAAGCTTCCCTGCCCTTTCCACAGTATCGTCACTTACGATCATACAGCCTGTTACCGCATCCCGGATCATAAAGGCGATCCGTTCATCCGGCAGATTCTCATCCAGCGGTACATAGGCAGCACCCACCGAAAGGATTCCTGCAACAGCGAACATGTACAGCTCGGAACGGGGAACCAGAAAACCGATCCTGTCCAGTGATGTAAATCCAAGGGAAAGCAGCTTCTGCCGGACCTGATCCACGATATACGCACCCTGGGCAAAGGTATAGGAAACATCGTTATATTCCACCATTTTGTTTCCGGGATACCTGGACAGGGTATCATTGAACGCTTCCAGAATGTCTCCATAAGGCAGCTTAACTTCTGTTCTGTTCCATCCGTTTAAAAGCTCAAGCTCTTCCGAAGACGTAAAATGAAGGTTCTTCAGCTGCACCGCTGTCATCATTTCACGAAGGATATTCTGATAGACTGCCGCAAAACTCTTTATGAAGTCTTTTGAATAGCGGGATGAAGAAAGAATCCTTATGGTGAATCCCTTCTCACCGTTGTTTAAAATATTAAAGGACAGCTCCGCATCCGGATCATGTTTTAATGCTTCGAGCTCTGTATCAAATCCGTTCCGGTTCACCGCATCCGTAAACAAAGCATGGGAATACTGGAACAGAATCCCTGCATTCAGCTGATATCCGGATGCCAGAATACGAAACGGAACCAGATCGTACTTCATGACTGAATTGATCAGCTCCGATGAATACGAAAGGAAAGAGCCGGTGTCCTGATCATGACAGTCCATCAGAACAGGCAGTGTCTTTACATACATTCCGATGGACCGGGACAGATCCATGTGGCCTCTCCCGTCCTCGATCAGATTGAAGAGAACCTTTTCTGAACCGCTGAATCTTGACAGTGTATAGGCAAAGACCCCCGCAAAAAACTGATTATGCGTGATGGCATGCTTTCGCAGGAATGAAGCAAGCTGCTCCGTATCCATGTCAAAGCTTTCTGTATATTCAAAATCTTCCTCAGCTCCGACAGCGGAAGGAAGCAGTTCATATACCTCATCCCTGTCAGCAAGCATCTGATCATAAAAGGCCTCAGCCTCACCCATACCAGAGGAAAAGATGGCCTCCTCAAGGGAAAGCTCCTTTAAAAATCCCTCATCAACATAACCGGCATTCTCCCCACGTAAAACCGAAAAGAGGCTGTTCAGGAAAACGCTTAAAGAAACGCCGTCAAAGATCAGGTGATGGAAATCCGCGCAGAGTACCGTGGCCCCGGCCTCCCGGGCGATCAGGAATCTGGACAGGCACTCATCCATGGCAAAGGGCATGACAAAGGACCCGATCTCGTCCACGGAACCTTCTTCGATCACCGGTTCCGCGTCAAAGATCAGGGACAGGGCTCCTTCCTTATTCCGAACCCTCGCCTTTAGTACCGGATATACCTCAAACAGCTTTGTGAGCGCTGTTCTGAGCTTCTCCGGGAAACTTATGTCTTTATCATTAAAACGCAGGGTAAAAGGATTATTGTACGCGGTGCCCCGGTCATGAACACTTTCATCCAGATAAATGTTCATCTGTGATTCCGATAAGGGGCATGGCGCATCAAAAGAATACCGGTTCTCGTCGATCACCGGACGGGTATTGATATTTTTTTTGATATGATCTGCAACATCCTCCGGCGTGGAGAGGCCGATCAGTTCATTAGCAGAAAGACTGATATGCAGCTTATCACGCAATAATAACTGCAGCTTCATTGCCGCCAGAGAATTACCGCCCAAAGCAACAAAGCTGTCGTCCGGAAGG
>ONWK01000358.1 GCA_900321505.1 uncultured Eubacteriales bacterium | reverse complement strand
TTCGCCGTATACAGCCGTATCGTAATTGTTTTGTCTGCAAGCAAGCTTGCGCAAAACAATTACGATACGGCTGTGCATGGCTCATTTAACGCGCAAAACGCCCCGGTCGAGAAGAACCGGGGCGGATAGTCGCAAATAAGGTTGTACAGTTTCCTGTAGATAATTCAAGCCCTTCACTGCATGTTAACTAAGCAAGTCATGTAAAAGCCCTGAGTTATTTCTTCTTAGCCTTCTTAGCGGGCTTTGTGTTTACAGCTGTCTTGAGAGCCTGGCCAGCTTTGAACTTCGGCTGAGCTGCTGCCTTGATCTTGATGGTCTCTCCGGTCTGGGGATTACGGCCCTGTCTAGCCTTTCTCTCACCAACCTCGAAGGTACCAAATCCGATCATCTGAACCTTCTCCTTCTTCTGAAGCTGCTCTGTAACAACATCGATAAATGCCTTTACAGCAGCTTCTGCATCCTTCTTTGTGAGTCCTGCCTGTTCAGCTATTGCAGCTGCAAGTTCTGTTTTGTTCATAGTTTTCTTCCTTTCCTTAAAAAGAATTTTGTACGTCTACAGGCCTTATTATACAAAGGTTTTTAAGCGATTGCAATAGTTTTTCCCAATATCTTGGGGCTTTTTTTAGCATAAAACACAAAATTTTGTTGTTTTATGGGCTTTTTCAGCTCAATTTGCTCTGATAGCCTGTAAAAACGCGATCACTCTCCTGTTTTTTTCCACATCATGCACTCTGACAAATGAATAACCGGCTTCAACAGCCAGCATTGTCGTAACCATCGTGCCTTCTTCTCTCTGATCAGTCGGCAGCTCCAGCACATCTCCGATCACCGATTTTCTTGAAGCAGCCAGAAGCCAGGCCTCCCCCTCTCTTTTTATCTCCCGCAGCCCCTTCAGAAGCTGCAGGCTCTCCCGGGTACTCTTGGCGAAACCTATCCCCGGATCAAGTATGAGCTTATCCGGATCTATACCGGCATCAAGCGCAAGCTTAAGAGACCTGTCAAGGCCTTCCCTTACGCGTATAAGTACATTTCCGGCTGCCGCTTCGGATACGGATGAACCCGCATATGCCTCAGCCGTTCTTTTATCTTCTTCCCGTCCCAGAAGGTCATTATGCATGATCACAGCGGGTTTTCCGTGCTTAGCCACAACCTCGGCCATAGACAGCCCTCCTCCGCCGGGATACAGTTCATTTCCGCGGAATCCCAGAATATCATTTGCGAGATCTCCTCCTTCTGAGAGCGCCGCATCCATGACCACCGGATTTCTGCTGTCTATTGAAACAGGAATATCCGTCTCTCTTTTTATCAGTCTCAGAGCCGGCAGAAGGCGGTCAAGCTCTTCCTCTTCCGTGAGATGGCGATGTCCCGGTCTGGTGCTTTCCGCTCCTATATCGATTATATCCGCGCCTTCTTCTATAAGGCTCAGGGCGTGCCGCAGGGCAGCCTCCGGATCATTGAAACGGCCTCCATCCGAAAAAGAATCCGGAGTCACGTTCAGAATCCCCATAATATATGTATGAAAAGCATCAATAATAAAGTCTTTTCCGCCGATCTTCATTTTCTTTTCACCCCCGATTTTTATCTATGTAATCATAGCGAATAATGCTTTTTTTCGCAATAAAAGAATTGCCCATTTGACGAAAATTTGATAAAATAGGAACTGAATTATGTTTATTATTCATAAGACTTCATCTGTGAGTACATGAACTATACTAATTGTTGTGGGAGGAATCTATAATGCCGAAAGAATATCTCACATCTCTGTTCCATTATGAGGTAAGATATCACCGGATCATCCAGGGGCTGCTTGCAGCTTCCGTGGTAGTCGCCCGCGTTGCGGGTTATATACCGAAGACATGGCATATGTTCTACTATCTTGTTCTGATTTGCGCTACCTTCGGATTTGATATCTGGTTTACCGTATATGCTAATAAGGATAAGTTCAGACCGGGATTATATTCCATAAAGGTTCTCTTCTATCTGATAGTGCTTATCGTAGGTGGGGTGATCACTCCCATCGGATCAGCTGTGGAACTGCCCTTCATAATTATCCACGTCCTGCTTCTTTTCTACGGGCTTTTTATGATCTGCGAAATGCAGTTCTTCAATGATATCTTCGATTCGATAATGAGTATCCAGAATTTCTTCCTGTACGGAGCTCTTCTGGATGTGGCCATTCTGGTTCCATACCGTAACTATTTCGATCAGGTATGGATAGCTATTCTTCTGGTTTCGATGGTCATTACATATTTGACGCTTTTCCTGCTGCGTCATCTTGCATCACGAAGTGTAATAACCCTTGATAAGCAGAACACCAACCTTTTCTTTGAAAATCTTGATATCCGTGAAGAGAATGCATCCCTCATGCATGCTCAGGAGCGTCTTGAAGAAGTAAACGAGACCATCAACTATCAGCGTATCCAGTTAAATGATGCTCTTTCGGATCTTAAGAAGAAGGGCGAAGAAACACGTATCATTATCGATATCGTGGAGCATTTCACCTCAACCTTTGAGCTTGAGGAAAGTATCCGCTACATGATCAAAAAGGTTTCGGAGCTTAAGAGCCTTAATATCTGTGCTTTCCTTGTGGACCGTGACGTATGCCTTAATGAAGAACAGATCTTTGAAAGCTATACCGATAAGAATTACGGCCGTGAACGAATGAAGCGGGAGACCATTCAGGTCTTTGAGAAGTTCAAAAAATCCGGCAGCAGGGAACCCCTTATCATATGTAATAACTATGATCATATGCTTCCCTATTTTGAGCGTCGCGGCTGCTGCATAACCGCTATACCCGCTTACGAAAAGGATTCTCTCTACGGTGTACTTATACTGGCCGGCGAACGTTATGATCATTTCTACGGCGGCTATGACTTCTACAATACCGTTCTGGTAGATTTCACTACTGCCCTCATCAAGGACAGGCTTTACCGTACCACGGAAGACATGGCGAAGAAGGATGGTCTTACCAAGATCTACAACCGTATTTATTTCAACGATGTATTCCCCGGCATGCTGAAAAATGCCGAAGAAACCGGAAAACCAATATCCATGCTTATGCTGGATATCGACCATTTCAAGCATGTTAATGATACCTGGGGACATATAGCAGGCGACCTGGCAATTAAGTCTCTGGCAAGACTGGACTGGAATATCGCCAAAAAATACGGCGGCATGGCAGTTCGTTTCGGAGGCGAGGAATTCCTCCTTATCCTGGAGGATACAACGGTAGAACGGGCAAAGGAGATTGCAGAGGAACTGCATGAGCTGATCCGCACCACTCCCATTCCCTTCGAGAATATCGAGATCAATATCAACACGAGTCTCGGTGTTTCCACCTATCCTACAACCGTACAGGAGTCCGAAAAGCTGCTGGACCGTGCAGACAAAGCTATGTACTATGGTAAGACCCACGGCCGCGGCCGGATCATCGTAGATACCGTAGACAATGTTGAGCCGTAGGTTAATTCAATATATCATATTCCCATACGCACAAATTAACGCCCCTTCGCAATAATGTGGAGGGGCGTTTTTTACACGTCCAAATGAGCCATGCTGACACTTCAGATTGCTTCGTATTCCTCGATGCAGCGACATTTGCCGAATGAGCGTACAAGCAGCGCATACCGGCCTTATCGCGCAAATTAAAAGAGAGCCGGATGCAGGCTGGCCTGCATCCGGCTCTCTGATTATTTAACTTCTCGTATTATGATTTACGATTAGTCCATGATGGAAACAACGGAACCTGAACCTACTGTTCTACCACCCTCACGGATAGCGAAACGAAGGCCGGACTCCATAGCTACGGGATGGATCAGCTCGATAGTCATCTCTACGTTATCACCAGGCATGCACATCTCTGTACCTGCGGGCAGGTTGCAGACACCTGTAACGTCTGTTGTTCTGAAATAGAACTGAGGACGATAGTTGTTGAAGAAAGGTGTATGACGACCACCCTCGTCCTTGGTCAGAACGTATACCTGAGCAGTAAACTTCTTGTGGCATGTAACTGTACCCGGCTTAGCCAGAACCTGTCCTTTTTCTACCTGATCACGGTTGATACCACGAAGCAGAGCACCGATGTTATCACCGGCCTGTGCCTGATCAAGCAGCTTACGGAACATCTCGATACCGGTAACAACGGTATTGAGCTTAGCTTCCTTGATACCAAGGATCTCAAGCGGATCGTTAAGCTTCAGAGTACCACGCTCAACACG
>ONWK01000364.1 GCA_900321505.1 uncultured Eubacteriales bacterium | reverse complement strand
CCTGAAAAGATACCTGAAAAGAAATATATTGCAATCGAAGGATAATACTCTCCAATCATGGCACCCCGTGGACAACATCCGCGGGGTGTTTTGTTGTTATACAATGAAAGACTCCGGAGTTTGAATTCCGAACATACATCTTGTTCTTTTATACTTTTGCTTCGTTACGGATTCGTACAATAGCCCTGATTGTTATCTTACCAGACCTCCAGCCTGTCCTCAGGCGCCAGATACATACCATCACCTTCCTTTACATCAAAGGTTTTATAGAATTCTTCAAATTGCTGCACCGGGATATTCGCCCTTAGATAGGCCAGTGGATGTTCATCATACTGAGCCCTGTACATTTCCTCGGACAGCACCCGCTTTACTGCCCACGTGGAAGCATAGGACTTATAGAATTTTTCATAATTAAAATCCTGCTCCTTTGATGCCAATGACAGGCACACCTTCATCGCACCCAGGTCGGCTATTGCTTCACCCTGGACCCGTGTTCCACTGTACTGTACCCCATCGACCGGAGTCAATCCATCATAGTATCTTATCAGTTTCTCAACCCGCTGATCAAATGCCTTACTGTCCTCTTCCGTCCACCAGGAACTCAGGTGCCCGTTTTTATCATATTGAGATCCTTTGGAATCAAAAGCATGGCTGATCTCATGGCCGATGGTATAACCCAATTTCGCCAGTTTTTCTTCTCTGGATAAATTACTGTCATACATTCCTCCCAGCAGAAATCCTGCACAAATGTTTATGGAGTTATCTTCCACGTTATATACCCCATTTACCGAGCTGACCGGCATAGCCAACTGATCCCATGCCTTTCTGTCACGTTTTTCGTTCACGGTTCTCAGATTGTATCTCTCCAGATATTTTCTCACCGTCCCAAATGTCTCCAGCGCATTGCCTTCCGCTTTATCGTCGGCAAGTGTCAGGTCATCCCAATGAATCTCTATATCAGGATAAACTACACGTATTGTTATATTATCCAGTTTCTCTATCGCTTTCTTTCGTGTTTCTTCGGATAACCATTCCTCATTTTCAAGCATGATGCGGTATTCATCGATGATTTCCTTTGTCAGGCCGATTATTTCCTCCTTCATTTCCGGTGTGCAGTATTTATGGATAAATACATTGTCCAACGGAATTGCCAGGTTGTTTTTTGTATTATTGAGAGCGATCTGTTCATCCGATTTAGATCCGTTGATTCCAAATATCCTGGCGGACTCCTCATTTACCCTGTCCATAGTATCCCTGTCCACCAGATCCCAGACTCCGATCACGGTATTTATTGTCAGCCAGGCCTTGATCTCATCAAGGTTGTCTTCTGTGTAGGTTTCACTCAGTCCCCGGATATACTCAGTGTTATGGACATCATATCGTTCAGCAATACCAAATCCCAGGCCATCCATGATCTCGATGAGTGGAAATGATCCTGCCATCTCAGCAAGGTCAGTTCGGTCTGCAGCCTGATTTTGCTTATCCACCATGGACGGATCCTGCATTTCTTCTGCCGTAAACTTAAATTTTGCCAGTTTCTTCTCAAAGGAATAATTCTTTTCGATCAGCAGGTCTATCTGCTCATCCGAATAGCCCAGCTTCGGAAGTACAACTGCGCATCTGGCACGGTTTTCCGCATCGTAGAGCTTGCCCATTTCACTCGGTTCACTATTTCTGTATTCGCTGGCATCCCCCAAAATGAGGCTGGGCTCAAACAGAAAAACCTCCTTCAGATCCGGATTCTCTGTACTTGTTTTAATATAAAACTCCACCAATCTCCGGCACATCCAACTCCGGTCCATATCCTTTAGATACTCCGTAACATCATCCAGACAGCTTAATGACTGAATATCCTCAAAATACTTTCTTGCCGGTTCAATTCCCAATTCATTTCTTTTTTTCCAGTCCATCAGCACATTAAAATAATCATGAACAAGTTCTGCATCATGCCCGGTAATGGTCTCATCTTTGATGGCATCCAGTATTAGCTGTTCCACCTTTAAGTCCGTGTCATAATACCCGCCGGCCTCTTTGTAACCTTCGGGTATCTCGCAGTCCAATATCAGATCTTTGTTCATTGCAAGTGCAAAATCATCCTGAGGTCTTGCATATGACTCCGATGTCACATTTCCCTCAATATCCGTATTGAGCCAGCCAGTAAATGCCGACTGTTCATCTGTGGTTTTATTCAGATATCCCATATTATCGAAGGAAT
>ONWK01000257.1 GCA_900321505.1 uncultured Eubacteriales bacterium | reverse complement strand
TCCAAAAGCAATTACAGGAAATTCATGCTGTTATGGGCGGGAGAGCTTATTTCATCCATCGGCGGAGGACTGACCAGCTTCGGTCTGGGAATTTATATCTTTCAACAGACGGGAAATGCCTCGGGTATGGCGTTAATGACATTGCTGGCATTCCTTCCGGGACTGCTTTTGAAGGTTCCTGCCGGTGTGCTAGCAGACAGGTACGACAGAAGGCTTCTTATGATGATAGGGGATGGATGTTCGGGCATGGGAGTGCTCTTTATCCTGCTCTGTATGATGAGCGGAGAGGCGGAACTGTGGCAGATCTATCTGGGCGTTATCATAAGCTCCGTATTCTCGGCGCTGCTGGAGCCGGCCTTTACCGCGACCATCACTGACCTGCTGACGAAAGAGCAGTTCTCAAAGGCAAATGGACTGGTATCCATGGCAGGAAGCGCCAGATATCTTTTCTCACCGATCCTTGCCGGTTTTATCCTTGCATTCAGTGATATCAAGGTGATCCTCATCATTGATATCTGCACCTTTTTTGTGACGATCATTTCAGCTGCAGTGGTAAGAAAAGGGATTGCCGTAAAACCCGCAGCCGAAAGAAAAACCTTCCTCCGAAGTATGAAGGAAGGCTGGGACGTTATCGCGAAAAAGAAGGGATTGTTTCTGCTGATCCTGATCTCTTCGGCGGTTACCATGTTCATGGGCGTTTTCCAGGTGCTTGGTGAGCCCTTTGTCCTTTCCTTTGCGGACTCAAAGACTCTTGGCATCATCGAAACCATCGCTGCATCAGGCATGCTGTTCACGGGTGTGATCCTCGGAATCAGGGGGATCAGGAAGAACTTTGTGAAAATGTTGTCCATAGGACTCTTCATCTCAGGTATCGGGATGGCATTCTTCGGAGTATTTAATAACAGCGCGCTTATAGCGTTCTTCGGCTTCGTCTTTTTTGCAGCACTGCCCATCGCAAACAACAGTCTTGATTACCTGGCGAGAACAAATATACCGGAGGAGTTCCAGGGCAGAGCCTGGGGATTTATCGGATTTATAACCCAGCTTGGGTATGTTATCGCATATTCACTTTCCGGTATTATAGCTGATGCTGTAGGTTCCATCACAGGAGGCGGAGTTGGCAGAGGCGCTGCAATTACGATCACGGTTTCAGGAGCAGGTCTCGCGCTGATCGCCATTGTTATCAGCAGAGTAAGAGCGCTGTATGGGCTGGAGAAGCAGGAAACGGTGACTGAGTCATCAGGGTATGGCTTTGCAAAATGAATCAGGTTATAAGCTTGAAAGAGCAATTTTCTAGAAGAGAACATCCTTGAAACATACGCGGGGCTCTTCTTTCTCAAAGTTCCAGCTGTGGTAGGAACCGCCGCGGCAGAATCTTTTCTCAGGGCAGTTTTTGCAGGTCTCATTTCTGTCGGAGAGAGGAGTGCGGTAGAACTGAAAACGCTCCTTCCAGATCTTCGTAAAGGGATCCTGCAGAACATTTCCCTGAACGGAGGTTGAATTTCTGGGGATATCAAGGCAGGCTCCGACATCGCCGTTCTCCATTATGGCAGCCACATAGACGCCGGCATTGCAGAGGAAATACCAGTCGCGGACCTCTGCCTCATAATCAAGACCGAGAAAATGACAGCAGGAATACTCAACCGGGTATTTCTGCTCTCTTTTTTTCTTTATGTACTCCATCAGCCAGCGGTTGTCATCCGGTGTGAGGAGCATTTTCGGAAAATTGAGGGCCCGGCCTATGGGCTCAATACCTGTGAGTCTCCACTCGTTGATATCCATATGGTCGAAAATGTCAAAGAGTGCGGGAATCTCACGGATGTTTTCATGGTTCACAACTGTGGTCACCATGATGGCATCGATGCCGCCGCAGTCGATCAGATTCTGCAGGCCGGCCATAGCCTGTTCATATCCACCTGGATAGTTACGATAACGGTCATGGGTCTCCTGAAGACCGTCGATGGAGACAGAGATGCCGTTCATGCCGGTATCGCGGAGTCTTTCTGCAACTTCCTTTGTTATTAGCGTGGCGTTGCTGGTCATACCCCAGCGGAAGCCCTGCTGATGAATATATTCAGTGAACGCAAAAAAATCGGGATAGAGCAGAGGCTCACCGCCGGTCAGCGCGATCTTTACACCTGTCCCGAAATTCTGCTTTACTTCGTCCAGTATCTCCTTCAGCTTTTCCAGAGGAAGACCATCCGGACGGTTAGCCGCACAGCTGCTGCCGCAGTGGAAGCAGGCTTCATTGCAGCGTAATGTCAGCTCAAAGAAAAGCTGACGGAGCTGAGGCTCTTTACAGAGCTTCTCCTGATAATCCGCCAGCGTATTCAGATTCGCAAGTTTGATCTCCTGTTTAGTCATTTTAGAAATCCTCCGGAGGGCCATACACATCCGGCAGTTCATTCTCTTCAACAGAAGGAGCTTCGGTCAGATCTGCCGGGGGACCGTAAACGATAACAGGTTCATTGTCTTCCGTAAAGATCTCAGGAGGACCGTAAACATCAGGTGTTTCATTCTGTTCAACGGAAGGCGCTTCGGTTATGTCTGAAGGAGGACCGTAGACTGCAGGAATATCATTATCCTCGACGGGGAGATCTTCCGTCATCATTTCCGGAGGGCCGTAGACAGTCGGCATATCATTATTCTCTACACTGGTTGTCTCCGTAAGATCAGCCGGGGGACCGTAAACATCCGGAGTTTCATTGTCCTCCGTAAAGATTTCCGGCGGACCGTAAACCGCTTTCGGTATATTTTCGGATGTTTCGATAGTCTGCGTATCTTCGGTAGTATCTTTTTTATTCTCGCAGCCTGCCGCGCTGAAAAGCACAGATGATGCAAGCCCGATCAGCGCTGCTTTTTTCGGTCGTATCTTCATGGCAGCCTCCTTGTATTGAATCGCAAAATGCTCTGTGTTATGTCCATATGGCGGATATCGCGATGAACATATACCGGATCACTCCCGGTTTAACAAACCGGAAATATGATAAGTCATGCTAACCAACTTGGGATGGAATAACATATTTAATGCTACCACATCAGCTCTGATATGTCCATTACAAGCGTGATCAATAACCCTTTTCTTTCTGTCGTTTTCTTATGACCTGAGGTTTATGAAATTGCCTTTAACAGGCAGACATGGTAAAATAGCAATAATATGATTTTTCATTTTGGAGGTTGAAGCTATGCTTGCAGAAGGAATGAAGGCACCGGATTTTTCACTGCCTGATCAGGACGGGAAGATACATTCACTAAGTGATTATAAGGGGAGCAGGGTGATCCTCTATTTTTATCCTAAGGATAATACATCGGGATGCACCAAACAGGCCTGCGGGTTTGGGGAAAGATTTCCGCAGATCCGCGAAAAGGGCGCTGTGGTTCTGGGAGTGAGCAAGGATTCTGTGGCATCCCATAAGAAGTTTGAGGAGAAGTACAGCCTTCCTTTTACCCTCCTGTCGGATGTGGAGCTTTCCGTGATAAAGGCGTATGATGTCTGGAAAGAGAAGAAGAACTACGGTAAGGTATCTATGGGGGTTGTCCGTACCACCTACCTGATCGATGAACAGGGCGTGATAGTGAAGGCGATGGATAAGGTGAAGGCGGCCGATAATCCTCAGGAGATGCTGGAATTGCTGTAGAGGATGCCTATGAAGGATAAAATATCATATCATCTGATCCGCAGCAGGAGAAAGACCGTGGGGCTTATGTTCAATGATCAGGCGGAGTTGGTTGTTCGTGCACCGTTACGGACTTCGCTCAAAGATATCGAACGTATCCTTCAGAAGCATGAGCGCTGGATCGATGAGAAGAGGAAACTTGTAAAAAGCAGGCTGGAATGCACGAAGGAGCTTACGCCGCTTAGCGCTGACGAATTAAATACATTGGCGGAAGAAGCGCGGAGGGTCATACCGGAAAGGGTGAAGCATTATGCACCCATCGTCGGTGTGACTTACGGAAGGATCACGATCCGGAAACAGAAAACACTTTGGGGAAGCTGCTCCGCAAACGGCAATCTGAATTTTAATGTCATGCTGATGAAGGTTCCGCCGGAGCTTCTGGATTATGTGGTAGTGCATGAACTCTGCCACAGGCTTGAGATGAACCATTCACCCGGGTTCTGGGCGGAAGTAACAAGAGTTCTTCCGGATGGAAAGCTAAGAGAAAAGAAAATGAAAGAGTACAGCTATTTACTGCGAGGTTGAAGACATCCGTAAAAGCAGGCGATTTGGATGCCGGATACCCCGGAAAAGAAGAGATATACCGTGAAGAAAAACAGGGGGACCTGTAACGAAAGGAGAATTGAATGAAGATCAAAAAACATCTGAAACTCGCGATCATCACAACAACCATGTTATCTGCGCTTGCTTTCCCGATGGCAGCAAATGCAGAGCCGGCAGAAGAGACGGTTATTTATGAAAAAAAGGAAGTTACGGCTTTTCTTTATGACAAGGATACCAAAACATCCATGGAGCTGGTATTCAGGCAGGATCTGCCAACAATCCCGTATATCGATGCGGCGGATTTCCTGAACGTTTATTTTAAGTCCGGTATGACGGAAAAAGAGCAGGCGGATGGAACGATCCTTGTATCCAAAGATCAACATGAATTGATTGTGGATACTGAGAAGGATAATATTTATTGTGAAAATCTGGAAGGCTTCTTCGAACAGGAGGCCGAAACTTCGGATTATAATGATGTTAATTTTATGGAGGAGGTCAGCCAGGATCCGGCTACCGGGACGAAACCCACGACTTTAAATCTTGCGGCGTATGATATCGATCTGTTGAAGATCGACGGAAAGGCATATTTTCCGCTTCCTACCCTCAGTGATCTCTTTTCCCCGACCTACAATGGTACACAGTATCTGAACGGAAATCTGTATTTTTTTCATACAACAGATCTTTTAGGGGGAGAAAGATATTACCCTGTAGATTCGCTTTATGAAAAGCTGAAAAGAGATCCGGCAGAAGTAAAGTATGCATATAATGAGCTTTGTTTCCTTTTTGACAATCTTTACGGCGCACCCGCAAAAGCAGAGCTGGCTCAGGTAATACTGGAAAAGGGCCTTGATGCGGCGCTTGATACATCGGATTATCTTAAAAAAACAAAACAGCTTCTGAAGTCTGAAAACAATGCAGAATATATGCTTGGACTCTGTTATCTTGGATTACCGCTCAATGATGGAGGTCATACATTAACCGGTATAGATATTCTTAAAGCCATGGATACTATGAAGGATACAGCTCTGATAAAGGAGGTAAAAAAATCTCTGGAGAATGAAGAAAATCTTATGGTCTTCCTGAGTTTCAGCTCGATCCTTGAAAGAAGAGATATGATAACGGAAGAGATAGGTGAAACCAGAGACAAGGCATTTTCGAAAAATTATCAGCTGGTAAAGTCATGGAATGATACGGAATCAAGCCTCTATGTTTCAGGAGATACAGCGGTATTTGTATTTGATGATTTTGAAATCCCGATCGTAGAGCATTTTAAATGGGCCGTTGATTATGCAGCAGAAAAGGGACTCAGGAATTTCGTAGTAGATCTTTCAACAAACGGCGGAGGTGTATTTGGAGTCGGCGGATATATGCTGACACTTATGAAGAACAGGAACTGTAATTCAAATGAGATTCAGGTATATACATACAGCCGTATATCAGATATGAAAACAAGTACAACTGTTGCTGTTGACCTTAACCTGGATGGTGTAATTAATGAAGAGGACAGGAAGGTCGGATATGACCTGAACTTTGCCATCCTTGATAGCAATGCATCATTTTCCAGCGCTAATTCCACATCGGTCATGGCTAAGGAAATGGGCATCGCAATATTGGGTGAGACGAGCGGCGGCGGAGAATGTTCAATGATTCCGGCTTTTCTGTCAGGAGGTTATTTCTTTATATACTCAGGCTATGCCAAAGAGGTATCCCAAAGCGGATTGATCGTGGATAACGGAGCAACACCGGATTATCAGCTTGTTAAGGGTAGTACCGAAAACGGCGATAAGGATTATTCAGAAATGTTCGATCCCGTGATCCTGAGCAGGGACATCCATGAATTCTACGGAGACAGCAGTTATGCGAATGAGTGGGTGAAGGGCGTCTGGTACGACGGAAAAGGACAGCAGGATGCAGGCAGGACCGGTAAATGGAAGAAGAACAGCAAGGGCTGGTGGTTTGAGGACGGCAGCGGCTGGTACGC
>ONWK01000043.1 GCA_900321505.1 uncultured Eubacteriales bacterium | reverse complement strand
GGGCAATTTTGAGGAAACTTTTGAGATCACTGTGGATGAGACGGAACTTACGGACATCCGGAGCGTAGGAGATGTTATCGAATACGTAAAGAAGAAGCAGCAGGAAGCATAAGTTTATCGTAGGAGGAGTTGACGATTATGGCATGGTATGATGATGCGGTATTTTATCACATTTATCCCCTGGGTCTTACAGGAGCACCCAAGCAGAATGATTACGGAGAGCCGGTACACAGGCTGAACACCCTGATACCCTGGATCGACCATCTTAAGAAACTGGGTGTGACCGCTCTTTATATCGGCCCGCTTTTTGAATCGGTGGGACATGGATATGAGACTACGGATTATAAGAAGCTGGATTCGCGTCTCGGGACAAATGAGGATCTGACTGCTTTTGTAAAGGCATGCCACGACCAGGATATACGCGTGATCTTTGACGGTGTATTCAATCACACCGGACGCGATTTCTTTGCATTTAAGGATATTCAGAAGAACCGGGAGAATTCCGCATACCGTGACTGGTACTGCAATGTGAATTTCTGGGGAAATAACGAGTATAATGACGGTTTCTCCTATGACAACTGGGGCGGTTACAATCTTCTGGTCAAGCTGAATCAGCGGAATCCGGCAGTGAAGGATTACATCTGTGATGTTATACGCTTCTGGGTTTCGGAATTTGATATTGACGGTATACGGCTGGATGCGGCGGATGTGCTGGATTTTGATTTCATGAAGGCTCTCCGCGGCACGGTCGATTCCGTAAAGCCGGATTTCTGGCTGATGGGAGAAGTTATTCACGGAGATTATTCCCGCTGGGCAAATGACCGCACCCTTCACAGTGTGACAAATTATACGCTGCATAAGGCACTGTACAGCGGACATAACGATCATAATTACTTTGAGATAGCGCATACGGTGAACTATACCAACGGCATGATATCCTCAAATATCAAGCTTTATAATTTCGTGGATAATCATGATGTGGAGAGAATCTATACCAAGCTGAATGATAAGGCGAATTTTGAACCGGTTCATGTACTGCTCTTTACTCTGCCCGGTATTCCGTCTATTTACTACGGAAGCGAGTTCGGGATCGAGGGAAGAAAGGAGAGGTATTCCGATGATTCCCTGCGCCCCTATATCGATCTTAAGGAGCATGCAGAGGATATTGAGAAGAATCCCTGCACCAGGCTGATCGCAGCGCTGGCCAGGATCCATAAGGAACAGCCGGATCTGGTGAACGGAGGTTATCAGCAGCTGGTTCTGATGAACGGTCACTATGCTTTTGCCCGCGGAAGCCTGATCATTGCCGTGAATAACGAGAATAAAGAGGTAACGTTAAATGTACCTGCATCGGCTGCAGAATATAAAGGTCTGCTCAGAGGCAGTGCGGTTAACGCATCCGGAGGACGTCTGGAGATAAGGCTGGCACCGAATTCAGGTGAAATCTTTGCACCGGGTAAGGGCGACGGAAAGAAGCTGATCGCGGATGCGGGTGAGAAGAAGCCTGAGGCGTCGAAGCAGGAAATTAAAACGGAAGCACCGAAGGAAGAGAAGAAGCCGGAAGCTCCGGCACAGGAAAAGAAGTCTGAGGCTCCGAAGAAGGAGGCGCAGACGAAAGCATCCGAACCTGGAAAGAAAACCACTGCCGCAAAGCAGGAGAAGAAGGCTGCGGATCAGGTACAGGAAAAGAAGACGGATCTTGATGAGGTGAAGATACCGGATATCCCCTACGAGGAGATGACGGTGGAACAGCTTCAGGCTGTAATCCTGTCAAAGATGAAGAAGAACGGCCCGGTAACTGACAGAATGCGAAAGGATGTTGAAGATAATATCTGGCACAACTCCCTTGTGAACTGGGCAAAGAGCTTCTAAGGAGATAAATGATGACTTTTAATCAGATTCTGGAGAAAGTACGGGATTTTCCCGTAATCTTTCTCTAATCCGGCATCTGTCCGGTCAATAATACTGAGCTTTCCCGGATTTTTGTAGAGCAGGTATTATGTTGACAGATAAACTACAAAATTGATATAATTTTGAAGGGATTTGATGCACGTTACTCCCGATAATTTAACCGTTTGTTATGAGAGGTTTTCACTTATGAGTACGTATGAACGAAAAGAACCTGAAGTGATAAAAGAACAGCTTGAAAACGGAACCCTTGCTGATCAGCCATGCTGGTCCTTTATAATGGATCTGAACTCCTGCAGCGATGAACGTCTGAATAGTATCGCAATCCGCGACGGCTACCGTACATATACCTACCGGCAGATGTTCTACCATTGGGAACAGTATGCACGGGCTTTCGCCGGTCTGGGCCTCAGCGGCGGGAACCACTCGAGAGTAGCGCTCATCAGTACGCCGCTTACCGAGTCGATCTTTGCGTTTTACGGTCTGAATATGGCAGGTGCCTCCGTCTCTCTGATCTACCACTTTGATATGTATGACGAGAATCAGATCTACAGCATGATCCGAAAGGAAAAGATCACGGATCTGGTAGTCTCGGAGCTTTTCGCCTTCCCTCTGTTAATGAAACGCCTGCTCAGCGACAGCGCCATGCTGGGTCTGCGTAACATCATCGTACTGCAAAGTCCTATGGGCGGCGATTATGCATTCCCCGCTCTGGAAATCATCAGAACCATGAATAAGGAGCAGTTCCGTGAGCTGTCCGGCGGATACCTTATGGAGGAACTGCTGCAGAAGTATGAGGCATTCCCCTTAAACTGCGAAGATGAGGATCAGACCGACATCATTTTACATACGACCGGTACCGTCAGCGGAATGCATAAACCCGTTCCCATGACAGACCGTGCTATGAATGCTTTCGTGATAAGCGCAATAAAAGCAAAGGAAACCTACGAGGAATTCAAAAATGTGCCGGAGCACATGATCACCTACCTTACGCTGAATATGGCTTGGGTCTATGCCATGGTTGATATGCTGCATACGCCGCTGGGACTCGGCATGGAGATCGTAAGCCTGCCGGTCGGTGCCACAAACCCGCGTTATGCAGAGGCAATCCAGCATTATGGCATAAATGTTCTTTTTACAAGCCGGGCTATTCTGGATTCATGGCTCAAGACCATGCCGGACATTGACCTTACCAAACTGAAGGTTGTATTTATGGGCGGCACTTATGTATCTCCCGAATACAAACGGCGCTTTAACGACTACCTCAGCTCCTGCGGTTCCACTGCCAGGATCATTAACGGCTACGGTCTTTCCGAGATGGGCGGTGCATGTACGCTTGCTCCGTCGTCACGCGAGGACGATGCGATCGGCTACCTGCTGCCGGGCTTCAATGCGAAGATTTATGTGGAGGATGAGGATCGCTATTATGATATCTCCGACGGCCCGCGCACCGGTGTTCTTCTGCTGAATTCCCCGACCATGAGCCTCGGAAGATTCGGAGATACGGTATTCTATGAGCTGGAACATATCGATGGCAGGGATTATTTCAACACCAACGATATGATGCGCGTGAATGAGGACGGCAGTCTTACCTGCATAGGAAGATCCAACAAATATTTTGTCAACAATGCCGGCGTGCGCTTTGATGCAGGGCTTATCGAGACTTCTATCACTTCTCAGCCCGGTATCTCCGCCTGCGGACTTTCGCCCGAATACCACAAGGTACTCCACGACAACATTCCCGTGCTCTATGTGGAAATGAACGAAAAGGGACCGGGAAGTCCCATGGCTTTGCGGCAGATACTCCTTCAGGCATTCATCGAAGAAGGAGTTATAGCGGATACAAACCTTCCCAGTCAGGTCGTTATCACGGACAGGATCCCGCTGAACTCCAGCGGAAAGGTGGACGGCAAGAAGCTTGCTACGGGAACCGTTAAGGGAGCGCGCTTTTCCGTAAAACCGGTCAAGGCGAATGATAAGCTGATCGACATTCTGCTTGTTCCGGCCGCAGCCGGTGAAGAAGCCACCATGGGCGCAGGGATGCCTGAAGAACTGGAGAACGATCCCTACAATATCCTTTCCGAGGTGTTCGCCGTTATCCCTGATATAACCGAGGGGCGCTTCGCAAAGGTGTTCAAAATCCCGGGGCTCAGAGAATTATTACTGAAGCTGACCGGTTTTGATATTCACAATATTCCATCCAGTTTGTGGAATATGGCACCAAAAATGTATAAAATGGCATATCGTAAATTTATGCCAATAATGAAAGGAGTAAAATCTATGAGCAACAAAAACGGTAACAATATGTGGGGCTTTATGCCGATGATGCCTCCGATGATGCCT
>ONWK01000370.1 GCA_900321505.1 uncultured Eubacteriales bacterium | reverse complement strand
TTCATTTTCCTTGCACCACTGTATGAGCTGATGTTTTTTTCCGTCATGCGCAATAAGCGCGATATTCTTCTGTTTTTGTATAGTCAGCGTAATCGTATCCGGCATATTCTTTCTCCTCCGTTTGAAATCTGTAATCCACCCTTGCTTCGCCCGAGGTCTGATCGTACCCTTCCCCCGTCACTTTAATAATATCAGTCCTGTCCGTGATATATACGTACCGGCAGGGTCGGACTCTCCACCGGCTCAATCAGCTCCGGCAGCTCCCGCACCGGCGTTGCCTCCCCGTCCTTTACCTTTACGGGGATCCCCTCTCGGTTCATTACCATGCTCACATACTCTCCGATGTCCGATATCCTGTGAGGAAGAAGCATGCCTCCCAGTGCATTTTCATGGAAAAAATGCAGATCCGAGCCTGCGGTTACGGGAACGTCCAGCTCCTTAGCATACTGATACCCCAGAGCATTCTCGTTGTCCGGATTTGCGGCATTATAGATCTCTACGGCATCGGTTATCTCCCCGGCAAGGATGATCTCACTCAGATAATACCTGTCCCTGTAAGGGTGGGCCTGTACCATGATACCTCCTTCTTCATGCACACGCCTGTACACCTCTTCCCGGGAACACCCCAGAATATCATCATTCTGAAGGAGCCACCTTCCGTCCACGCCGTAGATCAGATATTCGTCTCCCTCAAAGCAGTACTCCACGCCGAAAAGTACGTCAAAATCCTTTCCCTCTGCAGCTTCCAGAGCCTTCCGGTATCCGCTCATGTACTGCCTTACCCTTTTATCCCATGAGAGGTCACGCGGTACACAGCTGTTACCGTTGAAGAAATGGTCCGTCACGATCATCCCCTGAAAACCTTTATTTTTCATGAAATCAATATAATCCGAACCGGACACCCGCCCGCAGGCGCTGGCCTCCACGGTATGAAGATGGGTCTCATACAGGTTCTTCATTGCTCGTCACCGTCTCCCTGTTTTAATCCGCCAAGTCGTGTTCATAACCATTCCTCATCCCACGGCTCCGTATGCTGAACTGATGCCATTGCACACGTTTATATTATATCCCCTTACGTCCTTACCTGTAAAGCAAATGACAACAGATATTAATTATGTTATAATCCGTAATCATTGTTTTTTTGTCGGGATGGAAGTGAAATGAGCCCTCGTAAAAGCTTATACGGAAAAATAAAAGAATACTGGACACTTCTCGGGGAAAACATATACAGCGGCAGACGGCTTGAAAGAAATCTCATGATAGACGGCTGGATAGGCCTCATTATAGCAATTGTGGGAACGGGAATGTCCATCCTGAACATAGTTCAGCATAAGGGTATGGTATCCCTGTCGACTATTCTTATTGCCATTTGCGGTATAGCTATCTTTGTGCTGACGTGGTTTTGTAAAAAAAGGCAGGCAGCCATCTGGGTCGCCAGCTTTTTCTGCATGGTTATCTTCACCTGGTACGCGGTGACCGGCGTAAATGAAGGCTTCGCCATACTATGGACACTGCTGGTACCGCTTGCCATAAGCTATTTTGCCAGCGTGAGACAGGGTATAATCATATCTGTCTATTACGAGCTTCTGTTTATAGTTTTGTTCTACACGCCGCTCAGGATTCATTTCGGCCAGTTTTACACAGAGACCTTCATGTACCGTTTCCCCGTGCTGTATCTTTGCGGAATGGTCTTAAATACCATCGCCATGGTTCAGTATCATGTCACATCACTGAAGCAGATCAGCTATGAGAAGAAGCTGGAGGAGGCAGCAAAGACCGCCATTTCGGCAGATCTTGCGAAGAGCCGCTTTCTTGCCCAGATGTCCCATGAGATAAGGACACCCATCAATGCGGTCCTGGGAATGAATGAAATGATACTCCGGGAGGCGAAGGATGATACGATACTCGAATACGCCCACAATATCGATGATGCCGGAGACACACTTCTGACGCTTATCAACAGCATCCTTGATTTTTCAAAGATCGAGGATGGTAAGATGGAGCTGGTTCCCGTTGAATATGATACAGCAGTACTGGTCCATGAGCTGATCATTTCCATAGAGGCAAGAGCACGATCAAAGGAACTGGAATTTCAGGCCGATATCGATACGGAGCTTCCCTCGATGCTCTACGGTGACGATATAAGGATAACCCAGGTCATCATGAATCTGCTTACGAACGCGGTGAAATACACCGATGAGGGTAAGGTAGTTCTTTCGGTAAAAAAGGGCACGGAGGAGGACGGACAGGTGGAGCTGCTTGTGTCTGTGTCGGATACGGGCGCAGGTATCCGGGAAGAGGATAAAGAGAAGCTCTTCAAATCCTTTGAGCGTCTTGAAGAGGCAAAGAACAGGCACATCGAGGGCACGGGCCTCGGAATGTCCATAGTTACAAAGCTTCTGGAAATGATGGGCAGCCGTCTTGAACTGGAAAGCGTTTACGGGAAGGGTTCAACCTTTTCCTTCAGGCTGCTTCAGAAGGTTGTGGATCCCACGCCCCTTGGTGATTACAGGGATCGGATCGAAAAGATAAATGCCAATAAGACAAAGGATGAACTGTTCCGTGCACCGTCGGCCAAAGTACTGGTGGTAGACGATAACGGAATGAACCTCAAGGTTGCAAAGAACCTGCTCAAACTTTTCGGTATCATGCCGGATACGGCAGTATCCGGTAAGGAAACTCTGGAAAAGATGGCCGCTTCCTCCTACGATATAGTCTTCCTTGATCATATGATGCCTGTGATGGACGGACTTGAAACCCTGAAGCTTCTTAAGGAGAAATCGCTTGTTCCGGCCGGAACCACCATGATAGTACTTACAGCAAATGCTGTGGTTGGCGCAAGGGAGAAATATCTTAAAGCGGGCTTTGAGGATTACCTTTCCAAGCCCATAGTGCTCGCAGAGCTGGCCGAAAAGCTGAGGACCTATCTTCCTGCGGAGCTGCTTGAAAAGGCCGGTGATACTGCTGAAGCGGTCGCTTCGGAAGCGGCTGCTGCCGGAGATGAGCCGGAGATCATGGAATTCGGTACCGATGATATACTCGAGTTCTTTCCCGATGATCCGTATACCGAAGGCAGGCCGGGCTATGATCCGGAGCGGCCGGAAAAGGAAGGCTGTAATACCGAAGGCGGGCCGGGCTATGATCTGGAACGATTGCAGAAGGAAGGCTTTAATACTGCGGCAGGACTTGAATACTGCGGCGGGGACCGGGTCTTCTATGAGGAAATGCTTTCGGATTATCAGAAGGAATATGAGCATAAAAGCGCTGAGCTCACAAGGCTTATCGAGGAAAAGGACCTGAAGCAGTATGAAACGCTGGTGCATGCGCTGAAGACCACATCCAGGACCATCGGCGCGGAGGATATGGCTGCACTGGCACTTCAGCTTGAAACGGCTGCAGGTGATAATAACGAAGCATTGCTTACCGCAGAGCATCCGAAGCTTATGAAGCTGTATAAGGAGACCGCCGATAAGCTGCGCTGAAAACCAGGGAGATTAATAATATGAGACTTCAGGATTTATTGAAATATCAGGATATTGTGATCCAGTGTCATGACAACCCGGATGCTGATGCGCTGGCGTCAGGCTATGCGCTCTGGTGGTATTTCCGGAAAATGGGTAAGGATACGCGGTTTATATATCGCGGCCGGAACAGGCTCAACAAGAGTAATCTCAGGATCATGATCGAACGGTTGGATATCCCGGTATCCTATGAGCCGGATTTTTCGGAGGTGCCGGAGCTGCTGGTCACAGTAGATTGCCAGTACGGCCAGAAAAATGTTACCCGTACGGAGGCGGAAACCGTAGCGGTCATCGACCATCATCAGGTTACGGGAACTCTGCCGGAGCTGTCAGAGGTTAGAAGCTGGCAGGGAAGCTGCGCTACCATACTCTGGGAAATGATACGCGAGGAGGGACTGTCCGTAGCTGAGGACCGGAAGCTTTCCACCGCGCTTTACTATGGGCTTTTTTCCGATACAAACCGCCTGTCGGAGGTGTCTCATCCCCTTGACCGCGATATGCTTGACAGTCTTGAGATAAACCGCAGTATTATCGTGGAAATGAGCAACTCCAACATTTCCCTGGATGAGCTGACCATTACAGGCAATGCCATTACGGGATATGAATACCATAAGGATTACCGGTATGTGATCCTGAGAACCGAGCCCTGCGATCCGAATATTCTGGGAGTTATAAGCGATTTTGTAATGGAGACGGAGGGGATAGACGCAAGTCTTGCCTATTATGTCAGCCCCTTTGAGGTGAAGCTGTCAGTCCGCAGCTG
>ONWK01000273.1 GCA_900321505.1 uncultured Eubacteriales bacterium | reverse complement strand
CTGCTGAAGCGTACAAAAAACTTACCGACTTCTTCATAGCTGTATCGGCGGCTGTGTGTGAACCAGGTTCCCGCACACTCGTGATTTACCCGCAGCCTGAGCCGTCCGTAGGGCTTCAGATCCTTGGCGATGGCGATGATCTGTTCATCGCTGATGGAACAATCTGCGGTAAGCGTCAGAAGCACATCCTCACCGTGGCGCCGTATGTCCTGCATTTCCCGGAAAACCTTGGAATCCGGGTCTCCGCCGATACCGCCGCCATAGGGGAAATAATCATCATAGGGATAATCCCACTGCCCGTGTACCTCCATGTTGGGATGTGCCTCGCTGCTTCTGGAGGGCCATTCCGGGTCGGAGGGGTAGTATGTATACATAAGCCCTACCGAGCGTAAAGGCCTGCCCAGCTTCTGAAGGATGTAGTCCTGATTGACGTATTCACCCCGCTCGCTGCCGTCGCCGACATCAAGAGCGCAGCCGGCAGGAGAAAGATGTACCTTTTTTACTGAAAGGATATCATTTCTGTCAAAATTGGAGTAGTCAACTGATAAACCTTGAAGTTTCATATTTATCGCTCCTCGTATGATGTAGTAAAGAACTGTAAACTGTCGGCTGATGGAGGCCGGCGCAAAATCCTGTATTTTTACCTTTTTGAGCAATTAAGGAAATCGTTCAAAAACCCTCACGACCTTCGGGCTGCTCCTTCGGCACAGGGCGCGTACGGTTCTCGAAACACCATCAGGCATTTCAAAATCTATACTATAATAAATCAGGGGAAGAAACAACATTGAATATTACATTATGATTGCCCTTTCTTTCGGGATTGAAAAGCGCTGATGATTTTGTTAAACTTGTGGACAAAAAGAACTGATCAGAAAAAGGACTGTTGAAATTATGGAAACGGTAGGGAAGAAGGCTCTGAAGGCCGGAACCTGGTATACAATCTGTACATTTATCCTTAAGGGACTTACATTTATAACCACGCCTATATTCAGCCGGCTTCTCAGCGAGGATGCTCTGGGAAGCTATGCCAACTATGCGGCATGGGTTACCATCATTGCCAGTATCGCAACGCTGGATCTTTATACCTCGGTGAATCTTGCGCATTATGAATATGAGGGAGATATATATCCCTTCATGTCGTCGATCCTGATATTCGGCTCCCTTGTTGCCGGAGGGTTTTATGCGATCTCGCTGATCTTTACGGACTTTGTCACGGATATACTGGGCATATCGGAATATATGATGCATGTAATGTTCATATATTTCATTGTGAGTCCGGCGATATCAATACTGCACGCCAAATTCAGGATATTTCTGCAATATAAATACACCCTGATCACATCCCTGCTGCCGGCGATCTTTTCCGTCCTGACCGCAGTGCTCATGGTGGTGCTTGCAGAGGATGAAGGAAAGCTCAATGCCAGAGTTACGGGTTATTACGGCGTGTGGATCGCTGCATCGCTTGCAATATATGTATATGTAGTGGTGCGCGGAAGATGCTTCAGGATTGAGTATATACGCTTTGCCATTCCGGTTGCCATGCCCATGATCATCCATACGCTGGCCAATACCATCCTTTCATCCAGCGACAGGGTCATGATCAAGAAAATGTGCGGTGACAGGGAAACCGCTTTTTACTCCATAGCATACAGCTGCGCGATGATAGTATCCGTGCTGTGGCATTCCATCAATCAGGCCTGGGCGCCCTGGTGTTATGAGAAGATGCACAGGAATGAGGAGGCGGATATAGGAAAGGTGGCAAGGCCCATCATCCTGCTGTTTTCGGGTGGGGTAATGATGGTCATCCTGCTGGCCCCCGAGCTGCTCTTTATCATGGGCGGAAAAAAATACGCAGAGGCGATCTATGTGGTACCGCCGGTAATGCTGGGATACGTGGCGCAGATGCTGTATACTTTGTATGTTAATATTGAGTATTATCATAAAAGACAGAAGCAGATCATGATCGGTACCATGATAGCCGCTGTGATCAATATCGTTCTGAATCTGATATTTATCAACATGTTCGGATATGCGGCTGCGGCATATACCACGCTTGCGGGATATATCGCACTGCTGTTCATTCATTACAGCTTTGTCAGGAAGATGGGAAAGCAGGGCATTTACGACATGCGTTTCAATCTGCTGGTGCTGGGAGGCTCCATAGCCGTGGGAGTCATAATGTCGCTGCTTTATAAGGTAAATGTTGTCCGTTATATTATCATTGGAGGTATAACCGTTTTTGTTGTAATATTCGTATACAGACGCAGGAAGGCTCTTAAGGCCTGCCTTAAGAAGAAGGATATAGTGGGGATGCTTCAGGTATGTCACCTGATGGGAAAGGAGTAAAAAAATGAAGATAGCGCTGTTATCGGGAGCTGTAAAGAATGCGGGTGATTATCTGATAACGAGAAGGACCAAGGATCTGCTTAAGACTGTGATCCCTGATTCGGAGATAAAGGTAATGGTCAGGAACATGCCCTTTCACGGGTCCAGGCTTGAAAAGCTTAACGAGGCTGAGCTTGCGGTGATAGGAGGAGGGCCTGTTTACAGATGGAACCTTTACCCGGACCGCATGCCTCTTGCAGGAGATGCTCTTTCCATGGTAAAGCCGCGTCTTGCCATTCTGGGAGGCGGCTGGTATGGAAGCAACTGTGACATAGAAGAGGTATGGAAGTATAAATTCTCGGAAACGACAAAGGAGCTTTTGCAGAGGGCTGTCAGAGATACCGGTAAGCTGGGCTGCAGGGATTATTATGCCATGCGTGTTCTCATATCAAATGATATCAACGATGCGGTTATGACAGGATGTCCTGCATGGTACGATATTGATAAGATAGGAAAGAGACTTGATAAAATGCCGGAGATCCGGAAGATCGCAGTGTCTGACCCGGCAGATGTGAAGCATTACGGAGAGCAGAGCATAAGGGTCTGTGAGTATCTTAAGAAACGTTATCCCGGTGCGGAATTGCTGTATATTTTCCATAGAGGAACCAAGGTGGACGCCTATACTGATCAGGAGACCGTTAATGTCATAGACGGAATGAAGCCGCGGCTTCTGGCTATGGGTTACACCATTCATGATATTGCTTCCGGTTATCAGGGCTTCCATCATTATGATGACTGTGATCTTCATGTCGGACACAGGGTTCATGCCCATATATATAATCTTTCGGAGAGGCATGCATCCATACTTATTGAAGAGGATGCAAGGGGAGCAGGTGTAAATGAACCGCTTGGCCTCTGGGGGATCAGGGCATATTCCAGAAAAACGGGAATGAATTCATCCGTATTTGTCAAAGCATATAACAAGGTGTTTGATTATACCAGGGAAAATACCAATGTCATTCAGGAGCTTGAAGCCGGCCTGGATGAGCTGGATACCATGGGTCTGATAAGCATGAACCAGGCATATGCGAAGATGGAATTCTTCTTTGACAGGATGACGGAGCATATCAGGAGTTTTGTGCAGTAGCTGTAGTACAGGGATGCTCCTTCGGAGCCAATATATAATATAAAGAAACAGTCAGTACGGGATAAAAAGCATTCCGGCTGGCTGTTTCTTTTTTTATGGGTGAAGTTTATTATTCCTGTTCACGAAAATAATTGTTGACATTTTCGTGAAAAAGGACTATAGTGCTCAGAGGATGTTGTTCACGAAAAGATAAAAAGGGAAAAATAATGAACAAACAGGATGCAGATATTTTATTGGAGCTTTGCAGAAAACCCCATGTCAATCAGAGGGAGCTTGCCAGGGAAACCGGCTGGTCCCTGGGTATTGTAAATAAGGCGCTGAAGAATCTTACCGATGCAGGACTTATCAATGCAGACGGCAGTATTTCCGCAGAAGGGGCTGACGAAGTTGAACGCTGCAGACCGACACGGGCAGTGATACTTGCAGCGGGCTTCGGTATGAGGATGGTTCCGATCAATATGACCACCCCAAAGGCACTTCTCATGGTTAACGGGGAACGGCTTATAGAAAGGCTGATACGTCAGCTGAATGATGCGGGGATCCGTGACATAGAAGTGGTTGCAGGCTTCATGAAGGATCAGTTTGAATTCCTTATAGATAAATATGATGTGAAGCTGATCGTAAACCAGGACTATGGATTAAAGAATAATCTGCATTCCATGGCGCTTGCGGCCGCAGCTTCGGAAAAACGTGCCCGCAGGTCAGGAACAGGAGAAAATGTGTATATCGTTCCCTGTGATCTCTGGTGCGATGAGAATCCTTTCAGAAGAAACGAATTATATTCCTGGTATATGATGGCTGATTCGGCTGATCCGGACAGCGGCGTCAGGATCAACCGCAAGGATGAGGTGGTAAGACTCAGATCCGGCGAAAACGGCCAGAGAATGGTCGGCATCAGTTACTTCCTTGCAGATGACTGGGCAGCGCTGAAAGGCAGGCTGCTGGAAATGGATAAGGATCACCGGTACGATGAGGTGTTCTGGGAAGAGGCTTTATTCCCGACAGGACAGGACCGGATGGAAGTATACGCGAGAACGGTGTCCGGAGAATCAATAGTCGAGATCAATACTTATGAACAGTTAAGAGAACTGGATTCCGGTTCGAATCACCTTCATTCCGAAGCAATAAGGGTGATCGCGGAGTGCTTCGGAGTATCGGAGAGAGAGATAGTTGATATCTCGGTCCTGAAGAAGGGCATGACCAACCGATCCTTCCTTTTTTCCGTAAAGGGTGATAAGTACATCATGCGTATCCCCGGGGAGGGAACGGATTTCCTGATCAACAGAAAGCAGGAAGCGGCGGTATTCAAAGCAATTAGCGGAAAAGGGCTCTGCGATGATCCGGTGCTTATCCTTCCGGAAAAAGGCTACAAGATCACAAAATATCTTGATCAGGTAAGGGTTTGCGACGCGGACTCAGAGGATGATCTAAGAAAATGTATGAAGCTGCTCAGGCATTTTCATGAGATGAACATACAGGTAGAGCATACATTTGATATATTTGCCCAGATAGATTTTTACGAATCGCTCTGGGAGGGAGAGCCTTCCATATACACTGATTATGAGAACACAAAAAAGAAGGTCCTTGAGCTTAAGGCCTTCGTGGAAAATGAGCCTCATGAATGGAGTCTTACACATATAGACGCGGTACCGGATAATTTCCTTTTTTATCAGAAGGATGGGAAGGAGGAGCTTCAGCTCACCGACTGGGAGTATTCGGGAATGCAGGATCCCCATGTAGATATCGCAATGTTCGGTATATATGTCTTTTATGACAGACCGGAAATGGATCATCTGATAGATATCTATTTTGACGGAAAGGCATCGGACAGGATCCGCGCAAGGATATACTGTTATGTGGCGATATGCGGGCTTCTCTGGAGCAACTGGTGCGAGTACAAAAGAAAGCTCGGTGTGGAATTCGGTGAATACAGTCTCAGGCAGTACCGGTACGCAAAGGAATTTTACCGGTATGCAAAAGAGCTTATAGAAAAGATTAAATGAAGGTGACGGGATGGAAGGTGTGAATACATCGGCACACATAGTGAAGAGAGCGATTATCATGGCAGCAGGCAAGGGGGAAAGAATGCATCCCGTCACCCTTACAACCCCCAAGCCCCTGGTTCCGGTAAACGGCAGAAGAATGATCGATACCGTGATAGAGGGGCTGCACAGTAACGGGATCACGGAAATATACGTAGTTGTCGGTTATCTGGCTGAGAAGTTTAAAAAACTGGAAAAGGAATATGAGGGTGTAAAGCTGATAAGTAATCCTTATTATGAAAGCTGCAACAACATTTCATCACTGTATGTGGCAAGAGAGTATCTGGAGGATTGCATGATCCTTGACGGGGATCAGCTGATATATAACAGCGATATCCTTGCGGCCGGTTTTGAACGGTCAGGTTATAACGCAGTCTGGACGGATGAGGAAACTCCCGAATGGCTGATGACGGTAAATGATGACGGTATCGTAACGGCCTGCTCAAGAACCGGAGGCACCCACGGATGGCAGCTTTACAGCATAAGCCGGTGGACGGCTGAGGACGGAAGACGCCTGAGACATCATCTGGAACTTGAGTTTGAAGAAAAGAAGAATACAGGTATCTACTGGGATGATGTGGCTATGTTCTGCCATCCTGAGGAATACAGACTGGGTATCCGTGAAATGCAAAAGGGTGACCTGATCGAAATAGATGATATGGAAGAACTGATGGCTATCGACCCATCCTACAGAGAAGTCCGTACAACGGCATAAATACAGAATTTGTCACGCTCTGCGTGTCAGATATAGTGACTGTTCAGCCGCAGGGCGCTGAACGGTTACAGGAAATAAAAAGGTGGCATACCACCGGGGGAAAGGAGTTTGCTCCATGAGCGGCAGAAAGAACGAATCGAATGAAGCAACAGTAGTGAAGAGTGTTAAGTCAGGCAGCGGGTTCCGCAGGATCGATCCGTGGACGACCATCGTACCCATGATCGCCATAGCGGTACTCTGTATATTCTTTATCACAAAGCCTGAAGGTTCAACGGAAACACTGAACAATGTACGTAGTTTTCTCGGTGATTCCTTCGGATCATATTATCTGATCATAGGACTGGGCGTCCTGATCGTATCCCTGTGGATATCCTTCTCACGTATCGGTAAGATACGTCTGGGCGGACAGGATTCAAAGCCGAAGTTCAAGTTCTGGACCTGGGGTGCCATGGTGTTCACCTGCGGTCTTGCGGCAGATATCCTTTTCTACTCCTTCTGCGAGTGGATCTACTATTCTCAGGAATCCCACGTACAGGATCTGGGAAGCACACAGGAGTGGGCACAGACCTTTACACTTTTCCATTGGGGACCGATCCCCTGGGCGTTTTACGCAGTACTTGCAGCGGCTTTCGGCTTTATGCTCCATGTCCGCGGTAAGAAGAAACAGAAATACTCAGAAGCATGCCGTCCGATCCTCGGTAAATATACCGACAAGGCTCCCGGCAAGATCATCGATGTTCTGGCTGTTGTTGCTCTGATCGCAGGAACCGCAACAACTTTCTCCATCGCGACTCCGCTTCTCAGTTCCGCACTGTCAGACCTTATCGGTATTGAAAGCTCCAAGTATATCACCATCGGTATCCTGGTGCTGACCTGCTGCCTCTACACCTTCTCGGTTATGAAGGGTCTGAAGGGTATCTCCAAGTCGGCGCAGATATGTATGTTCCTGTTCATTTTCCTTCTGGCCTATGTATTCCTGTTCGGCGGACAGACCAGATATATCGTTGAGACCGGTCTCAGTTCTCTCGGAAATATGTTCCAGAATTTCATCGGTCTTTCAACCTACACGGATGCTCTCCGGGAGAATAACTTCCCGCAGAACTGGACGATCTTCTACTGGGCTTACTGGATGGTATGGTGTGTTGCATCACCGTTCTTCATGGGAAGCATCAGTAAAGGAAGAACCGTTAAGCAGATCATCATGGGAACCTATATCTTCGGTCTGCTCAGTACACTGATATCCTTCATCGTACTCGGCAACTTCGGTATGGGGCAGCAGCTGACAGGCCAGTTTGACGGAATAGGTCTCTATAATGCATGCGGAGACCTTTACCAGACGGTTATCGGCATCATTCATACACTTCCGGTTCCCCAGCTGGTACTGATCGTGCTGATCATTTCCATGATCGCATTCTATTCAACCAGTTTCGACAGTATCACACTGGTTTCCGCACAGTACAGCTACAAAGAGTTCAAGGATGACGAGGAGCCCAGCAAAAAGGCAAGACTCTTCTGGGCACTGCTCCTTATCCTTCTTCCCATCGCGCTTATCTTCAGCGAGGGAACCATGGCAAATATGCAGTCGGTAAGTATCATTGCAGCTTTCCCGATAGCATTGGTAATCATTCTGATCATAGCAGCGTTCATAAAGGACGCAAAGAAATATGCGGACGAGATAAATCTTCCTGCATAATGCAGCCCGATCCCCGGGGATGGCTGCGGACCGGCGGGGGACGATTCCGAGATGGCTCGGAACCGCCCTCAGCCGGTCCGTAACCGTCCCCGGGGTATTCGATTTTACTTGCATATGATAGAGGAAAATGCTACACTACAAGCATCTATGTGCTTTTTCATCAGAAAAGAGCGCGAATGTACAGAAAGGATAGGAAAAATGAGTAAGAATTTCAGTGATCTGCTTGAACGTGTAAAGCAGTGTCCGAAGAAGAAAGTATCTGTTGCTGTTGCACAGGATAATGAAGTGCTTCTTGCAGTAAAGGCTGCAAAGGAGCAGGGTATCGCAGACAGCGTGCTGGTCGGAGATGCCGAGAAGATCGCGGCTATCGCTGCAGAGCTTGGCATGGATCTTGCCGATTATGAAGTGATCGATGTTAAGGATCCCATCGAGGCGGCAAGGACTGCTGTACATCAGGTACATGACGGCAAGGCGGATATGTATATGAAGGGTCTTATTGACACAAAGGATTTCCTTCGCAGCGTACTGGACAAGGAAGTGGGATTACGTACAGGCCGTCCGCTTTCACATGTATGTGTATTTGAGATGGAGGGAGTGGATCACCTGCTCTTCCTTACGGATGTGGCATTTGTTCCGTATCCGACTCTTGAGGATAAGGCAAATATCATCCGCAACACAGTTGAGATCTGCAATGCCTGCGGTATCGAGAACCCGAAGGTTGCACCTCTTGCAGCTGTTGAGGTGGTAAATCCGAAGATGCCGGCAACCGTAGATGCGGGAGAGCTGACAAGAATGAACGAAGAGGGCGAGATCACCGGATGTATCGTTGACGGACCTCTTTCCATGGATCTTGCAACCTGCCCCGAGGCAGCACAGCATAAGGGCGCTACAGGCCGCAAGATCGTAGGTGACGCAGATGTACTCCTCTTCCCTGATATCCATGCGGGAAATATCCTGTATAAGGGACTGGTACATTTCGCAAAGACAAAGAACGGAAATCTTATCACAGGAACCGCAGCACCGGTTATCCTTACCTCCAGATCCGATTCCTTCGAGGTTAAGGTAAACTCTCTGGCACTGGGAGCGCTGGCAGCAGACTCCCTGAAGAAGAACGCAGGCGTGTAAAGCATGTCTGACTGAAACAAAGGAGAAGAAAAATGGCAATCAGATCTCTTATAATCAACCCGGGTTCAACCTCTACCAAGCTTGGTATCTTCGAGGATGAGACCCTGTTATTCGAGGAAACACTGCGTCATACTACCGAGGAGATCGCTCAGTTTGACAGGATCGTGGATCAGAAGGATTTCCGTAAGAAAATGATCCTGGATTTCCTTGCTGCAAAGGACGTAGATGTTAAGAGCTTCAATGTTATCGTGGGCCGCGGCGGACTTTTAAAGCCCATCCCCAGCGGAACATATGCTGTTACAGATGAACTGCTGCATGATCTTGAGATCGCGCTTGGCGGCGAACATGCTTCAAATCTTGGCGGTATCCTTGCAAAGGAGATCGGTGATGAGATAGGCGTTCCTTCCTATATCGTTGATCCGGTAGTGGTTGATGAGCTGCAGGATATCGCGCGTATCTCCGGTGTTCCGGAGCTGCCGCGCATCAGTATCTTCCATGCGCTTAACCAGAAGGCGGTTGCAAAGCGTTACGCAAAGGAAGCAGGCAAGCCCTATAAGTCCCTGAACCTTATCGTGGTTCATATGGGCGGCGGAGTATCTGTGGGCGCACATACTGAAGGAAAGGTTGTGGATGTGTTCAACGCACTTTCCGGTGACGGTGCATTTTCACCCGAGCGCGCAGGCGCTGTGCCTCCGGGAGCTCTTGTTGAAATGTGCTTCTCAGGAAAATATGATAAGAAGGAGATTATGAAGAAGCTTATCGGCAACGGTGGTTTCAATGCATATCTCAAGACAAATGATGCCCGCGAGGTTGCAAAGATGGCGGAGCATGATGAATATGCAAAGACTGTGTTCGATGCATTTATCTGCCAGGTGGCAAAGGATATCGGAGCTATGGCAGCCGTGCTGTATGGAAAGGTTGATCAGATCATTCTGACAGGCGGTATCGCATATGGCAAGTATGTGACAGAGGAGATCGTAAAGAGAGTTCAGTTTATCGCGCCGGTAACCATTTATCCGGGCGAGGATGAGCTTCTTGCCCTGGTACAGGGTGCGCTCCGTGTCATGAACGGTGAAGAGGAAGCAAAGGTTTACTAGAAAGGTTTACTGGAAATGTTTTCCGGAAGGTTAGCCGGAACAGTTTGGCAAAAAGGGGTTAATGGTATGATCGTTAATCCCTTTTTACTGCAAGGAGGGAAAAAGGATGGATGAACAGAATAACAACCCGATGAACCCTTACGGAACAGATGAAATACATGATCCCTACGGAATAAATAATGCTCAGGAATCCGGCGGAACTCAGAATCCCTACGGAATGAATAACGCGCAGAATCCCTACGGAATGAATAATGCGCAGAATCCGTACGGAACAAACGGAGCGCAGAATCCCTACGGAATGAATAATGCACAGAATCCGTATGGAACAAACGGAGCGCAGAATCCCTACGGAATGAATAATGCACAGAATCCGTATGGCGCCGCCGGAGCACAGAATCCTTACGGACAGACCCCCTATGGCAATGTTGAGCCTCCCAAGCCGCCTAAAAAGAAGATGTCAGGGAAGACCAAGGCCCTTCTTTTCGGAGGAATAGGACTGGCGGTCATTGCTGCTGCGGTCATAGTGCTTTTTGTATTCGTTCTTTTACCTGCAAAGAACAGAAAGACCGTTAAGAATGCCATCGACAATATGCTGGGCGCTGAGGGAATATTCAGCAACACCATGCTGATAAAGGAACTTGGTGTCGATGAGATTTCCACGAATTTCAGCAGTGAAGGCGGCGAGGTGTCCGCGGAGCTTCAGATAGGCCCCGGAGATTCTGAAGGATATATGTCGGTCGATGCGGATATTGCCATCGATAAGACGGCAAAACAGATGTCGGGCTGCCTGGAGCTGGGCGTAAAGGGCGAGGAGATCCTGGATGTGGATGTTTTTGCTGATGCGGAGCAGACATATGTAACCGTTGAGGATCTTCTTAATGGTTATCTTGCGATAAATAATAAAAATATCATTTCCGGTCTGAAAAACTCCTGGCTGATGGAAAAAATACCGGAAAAGGCAAAGACGTTATTTAATGCGCTCCCCGATTTCAGCCTGGATTTCTTCAGTACTGCCGCATCCGGTAGTTTTTCTCTGGAATGGCTTACCTCCGATGATAACAAGTTCTGGAAGGAATCCAAGATAAAGAGCGAGGGAAGTGAGGATCTGTATGCGGGAAGCGAATCCATTTCCGCTAAGAAGTACAGTGTAACGATACCCAAGGAAACGCTTCAGCAGGGGATCTCGGATCTGCTGGATTCCTCAATGTCGGCACTGAGCAGTTCAGGTATCGGTTCGATACTCGGATCATCGATACTCTCGGGAGCGTCTTCGGCTAATATTTCACAGTATTTGACACAGATCAAGGCGCTTATCAGCTCCATGTTCAAGGATGATCTTGTGATCTATGTTTATATCAAGGATGATAAGCTGGTATCGGCTAAGGCGTCCATGGATCTGAACCTCATGTCATATACAATAAATGCCGAGGTGGATCTTTCTTCTTATACTGCAGGGTCTCAGTCTATTCTTAATCTCAGCGGCGGGATAAGCATAATGGGGCAGAAGGTTGAGGTTAAGGCAAGCTCTGTTACAAAGGAAGAAGGGGACAGCCTTAAAACCAATGTG
>ONWK01000155.1 GCA_900321505.1 uncultured Eubacteriales bacterium | reverse complement strand
TATCTTCCAGGTCAAAGCAGTTGAAGTCGCCCATGAGAACATAATGTTTGCAGTTCTGAAGTTGATATGCTATGGTTTCCATCTGTTTTATTCGTAACGTACGATCTTCCCAGGAAAGATGTGTAACAAAGGCGTGAAGCTCCAGACCATTCACATTTAATACGGCATGTCCCAGGGAACGGCTCTCGCCGCTGCCGGATTCCAGAGGGATTACCTCAAAGTACTCTATGGGAAAGCGGGATAGTATGGCTGTGCCGTATTCTCCGCTGCCGAGATTTATGGCCTTTGAAAAGGCATAGTAATGATATCCGGCCAGTTCAGCGAGAACTGCCGGTTCATCCACATATCCGGAGCGTTCGCAGTTAACATCCACCTCTTCAAGCCCGATGATATCAGGGGATATATCCCTGATCGCCTCAGCGATGGTATCCAGTCCCTCTGCTCCGTGTTTAATATTAAGGGTAACAAATACGAGGTTTAGTTCGGCAAACTGCTGTTCATCGCTGACGGTCTCGGTTGTTTCTTCAGAGGTGGTGGCTTCGAATGCTGTATCCGTGGTGTCTTCAGCAGTATCGGCAGTGTCTTCGGAAATAGCTTTGGCAGTGGTATCTTCGGAAGGCGCATCGGATGTGTTTTCGGAAAGCTTTTCTGCAGTAGTGGCTTCGGTAGTGGCAGTGGAAGCTGCTTCGGTACGTGTCGTGGAAGATTTTCCTGCAGCATTATCGTGGGATGGATCATTTTCCGAGCATGCGCTGAGCAACAGAAGAAGCGCAGAAAGTGAAAATAATAAGATATATTTATATATTCGTGTTTGCCTCATAGATAAGCCCTCTTTTTTTACCTGAACAGTTACTTGAAATGTAAAAAAAGTATATGCTAAATACGGCTTTTTGACAAGGCAGGAAATCCTACGCTCCGGATGCTTTTTCATGCTTTTTCTGGTATAATCATAAGGGTGGAATTTGTAAGTCGAACGGTTACCGTTAACGGAGGGTAAGCAGAATGAAACTGATGCATGTGGGAGATCTGCATTTGGGCAGGTCATTGGGTGATTTTGATCTGACAGAGGATCAGGAGTTTATGTTGGAGCAGTTATTGGAAATAGTGGAAAAGCATGGCGTGGATGCTGTTCTGATCGCAGGAGATGTATATGACAAGGCCATTCCCAGTGAGGCGGCGACACGGATGCTGGACCATTTCCTGAATGAACTGGCTAAAAGAAATGTATATGTATATATGGTGAGCGGCAACCATGATTCTGACGAGAGACTGAATTTTGGAAGCGGCCTTTTTGAAACGAATCATATTTTTATTTCTGCAAAGTATGACGGGAAGCTTTACAGACAGACGTTTAAAAAGGGCGAGGATGAGGCTGACATATATCTGCTGCCCTTTGTTAAGGCATCACAGGTAAGGCATTTTCTTCCGGATGCGAAGATAGAGTCTTATGATGACGCGGTCCGGGCAATCCTTGACAGTGCGGATATCGATAAGTCAAGAAAAAACGTACTGGTGGCGCATCAGTTTGTTATGGGAAAAAGTGAAGATCCGGCGCTTTCCGGTTCGGAGAGCCTCGGGACACAAAGCGTTGGTACAGTGGAGAAGATAGGATATGACTGCTTCGATATGTTTGATTATGTTGCACTGGGACATATTCATTCCCCGCAGCAGGTGGGACGTAAAGAGGTCAGATATTCAGGATCACCGCTCAAGTATTCCCTTAGCGAGGTGAATAATGAGAAATCCGTGCCGATTATCACAGTGGGCGGCAAAGGGAATATTGAGATAGAACCGGTGCCCCTCAGACCCATGAGAAACATGAGACATTTAAAGGGAAAGATAAAGGATCTGCTTGATAAAAAAAATGTGACGGCTCCGGAGGATTTTATCTATGCAACACTTACTGACGAGGAGATCATAAGCGATGCTATGGGCATTTTCCAGCAGGTGTATCCCAATACTGTAAAGATAGATTATGACAATTCGCATACAAGAGAGATAGAACAGGTAGATATCTCCGGGATAGCGGAGAAAAGATCATTTAATGATCTGATCGGGGATTTTTACAGACAAATGTATGGCTGTGAGATCAGCGAAGATGAGATGGATGTTATGAGAACAGTGGCGAGAGAGGCAGGTGTTTTACATGAAGCCGATTAAACTGATAATGAGCGCATTCGGACCATATGCCGGAGAAATGCCTGCGATAGAGTTTTCACAGTTTGAGGATAAAGGCTTATTTCTGATATCCGGCGATACAGGGGCGGGGAAGACTACAATATTTGACGCTATCTGTTTTGCCTTATACGGGGAAACCAGCGGAAGGTACAGAGATACAAAAAACCTTAGAAGTGAATATGCAAAAGAATCAACGGAGACCTATGTTGATTTTTATTTT
>ONWK01000193.1 GCA_900321505.1 uncultured Eubacteriales bacterium | reverse complement strand
GGTAACCGATTCCTCAACAAGAACCTGTCCAACCAGGGAAGCCTTAAGTCCTCTTGCGCAAACAGTCTGAAGCTCATCGCGGTTATATACAAGGCCGCCGCCGGCACCGCCCATGGTATATGCAGGACGGAGAACAACGGGGTAGCCGAGTTCATCTGCGATCTTAAGTGCTTCGTCTACAGAATATGCAACCTCACTGCGGGCAACCTCTATACCGAGGGCGTTCATTGTATTCTTGAATTCGATACGGTCCTCACCGCGCTCGATGGCATCTACCTGTACACCGATGACCTTAACATTGTATTTGTCAAGCACACCTGCCTGAGCAAGCTCGGAGCAGAGGTTGAGTCCTGACTGTCCACCGAGGTTCGGAAGAAGGGCATCGGGACGTTCCTTTGCAATGATCGCCTCGAGCCGCTTTACATTCAGAGGCTCAATATATGTCACGTCTGCCATCTCGGGATCAGTCATGATAGTTGCGGGGTTGGAATTGACAAGCACGATCTCATAGCCGAGACTCCGGAGAGCCTTGCAGGCCTGAGTACCTGAATAGTCGAATTCACAGGCCTGGCCGATCACGATAGGGCCGGAGCCTATGATTAGTACCTTGTGGATATCCGTTCTTTGCGCCATTTTCAGTATCCTCCAAAACTGTAATTTCTTTAGATGGGCATAAAAATGCCCGCACTTCGAACCATTATATCACGTGGCGTGAAAAATATGTAGAGGAAATTAAAAAAATGTGGGAGAGATATATATTTTATGTTATGATATCTGTACGATAAAAGGGAGTGGATGCCATGAAATACTTAAAGCAGTTTATGATAATCTTAACCATATCCTTCGCGGGGGAAACTCTGTATCATCTTATCCCGCTGCCCATACCGGCGAGCATTTACGGGATAGTGATCCTGTTTACGCTGCTTGAGACAAAGCTCTTGCCTCTTTCTGCGGTTAAGGAGACAGGTAAATTCCTGATCGAGATAATGCCGGTCATGTTCATTCCTGCGGCAGTCGGTCTGCTTGAATCCTGGGAGATCCTTTCGGGAAGCTGGGTGAGCTATGCAGTGATCACGGTATGTACCACATTTCTGGTAATGATCGTATCGGGACATGTAACTCAGGCTATAATGAGACATGGTAAAAAGAAGGTATCCGCCGATACAGTCCCGGAAAAAAATGAGGAAAAGGAGAGTGAAGTATGAAAGAATTCTGTCAGTCGTCCCTTTTCTTCGGGGCATTCATCAGTCTGATCTCATATGCGGTCGGCCTTTTTCTGAAAAAGAAGCTGAAGCTTGCGATCTTCAATCCGCTGCTGATAGCCATCGGGCTTACCATAGGGTTCCTTCTGATTTTCGATGTGGATTATCCAACATATGAAAAGAGCGCAAAATATGTGAGCTACCTGCTGACGCCTGCCACGGTGAGTCTTGCCATCCCGCTGTATGAACAGTTTGAAATGCTGAAAAAGAACTGGAAGGCCCTGCTCTGTGGTATGCTTTCGGGCGTACTGGCCAGCATGCTGGGTGTTCTGGGCTTTGCAGTCCTTTTCCGCCTGGATCATGCATCCTATGTTACCCTGCTTCCGAAATCCATAACAACTGCCATCGGCATGGGTGTATCGGAGGAGATGGGCGGATATGTGGCGATCACCGTAGCGATAATCATAATCACAGGCATCATCGGAAATATATTTGCGGAGATCATCTGTAAGGTATTTAAGATCACCGAACCGGCAGCTGTGGGAATAGCAATAGGCTCTTCATCCCATGCCATGGGAACGGCGAGGGCTATGGAGATCGGTGAGGTTGAGGGCGCAATGAGCAGCCTTTCCATAGTTGTTTCCGGTCTTCTCACTGTTTTGGGAGCCATGCTGTTTCAGCATTTTATATGATTTTCATGAAAACAGGATGAAATTACCGGCATAATGTGTTATAATACCGTGGAGTATTGGTTTTTACGGGGAATTGTTTATGGATGATAACAGACAATTTGAAGATATACCTGATAATGCTGATGCTGACACAGGGGATTACATATCTTCCGAGGAGCTTGAAAAAGCAGTAAAACGCCGGAAAAAATGGATAATTATAGGGATTCTTGCGGTTCTCGTCATTGCCGGCGCTGCTTTAGGCGTGTATTTCGGGTTCTTCTCCGGAAAAAACGGTACATATTATTTTTCAGCCTGTGAGATCGAAGGAGAAATTGTATATACTGCGGAGGAACTGTCGCAGGATGGCATTGATATAAAAGACAGCTATTTTAAATTATCCGGAAAGAATTGTACTGTCTGTATTTTTGGAGTAACTGCTGAAGGGACGATCACCTTCAATGCCGATAATACATTTATAATTACTGAAAAGAATGGCAGCAATTTGGAGGATTCAACAACAGGTTCCTACGATGAGGCAGGCAAAACCATCAGACTGTTAATGAGTGCTGAAGGTAATGTTTATTTTATTTTCAAAAAGTAAGAGTCGTCCGGGGATATGCGTATCCCCTGGTGATAGATTAAAAATTTTTTCAAGGAGGAGAGATTTATGACTTGTAATGTATGCGGCGGAGTGATCCCTGATGGCGCAACGATTTGTCCGGTTTGCGGAGCACCCGTTTCACCGGCTCCGGGGCAGTTCCAGGATGCGATGAATACTGCTCAGAACGCTGCGGCAGGAGCAACAAACGGTTACAGTATGGCAGGAGGAAATGCACCGGTGAACAATCCTTTCGGAGCGATGGAGGCTCCTCAGGGGTATGCTCCCGGACAGCAGCCTATGGGAATGGATGATCCGTTTGCAGCACCGCCTGTAAGTACACAGCTTCAGACACCTCCGCAGAAATCTCATACAGGACTTATTATAGGTATCATAGCCGGCGTTGCAGTTATTGCCGCTCTTGTAGTATGTCTTATAATGGGTGTGTTCAGCGGTAAGAACGGCAAGTATTATCTTGATTCCATGAACTACAATGGTGTTACACTTACTACCGACAGTATCAAGGCTTTCGGTGTCGATGTAAGCAGCATGTATCTCGAGATCAATGACGACAAATTTACGCTTTCTCTCGGAGATCTTGGCGGCATGAGCGCATCCGGAGATGTATCATTTGACGGCAGCACGATCACACTTACATACGAAGGAAAGTCAGTATCCGGAACCATAAGCGGTAAGACCATAACGATAGAGGTTGAAGGTTCCGGCATGACGTTTAAGAAATAGTATATATTCAGCACCCCTGGGAAAACATAAAAATCACGGATGGAAAGCTTGCTTTCCGGACTGATTTTTATGTTTTCTCAGGGGCGGCCAAGGCGCGGAGCGCCTCTGGCCGTCTTACGCTCCGGATGCGGAGCATCCGGAGTCGTAAGGTGCTGAATAG
>ONWK01000238.1 GCA_900321505.1 uncultured Eubacteriales bacterium | reverse complement strand
CGCAGGATGGTCAGAGAGGCTTCACATCCTGACCACTCAGTGAAAATCAAAAAAATCAGTTTGGAAACCTTACTATCCAAACTGATTTTTTTGATTTTACGGGTTTCTGAATTGTTACATTTATACATCGGTCACATTCGCAGTTGCGGCAGCCCAGGTCTTCTTGAAATCTCTGGGAGAGGAGCCGAAGGCTTTCTTGAACATTTCGGACATATAGCTTGTGCCGTTGAAACCGGTCTGTTCAGCTATCTCTGTCAGTGAAAGGGTATTGGTCCTCAGATATTCAGCAACCTTGCGCAGCCGGAAGTTCAGCAGATAATTGATGGGACTGTCTCCGACATAATGGTGGAAGAGCTTGTTGCACAGGGATTTGCTCACATTTCCGCTTTCTGCGATGGCATCCAGCGTTATGGGATGCTGATATTCCTTCTGAATGAAATACATCATGGCCTTAAATGACTGTGAATGCGTATCCGCGGGAGCTTCTTCATCTAACATACCCCAGGATTTAACCGCATCCAGAAGTATCTCCCAGATATTGAAAAACTGTTTGGTGATCCGGAAGGGATCCCGCCGCATATCAGGGAGAGACATCATAAGCTTAAAAAGCTCTTCTGATTTTTCATTAGGATGCCGGAAACCCAGATAAGAAATGTCCGGATTGGCGATTATCGGCAGCAGAGCCTGCGTCTCCACGGCTATGGATGCATTCAGTATGCTGGGGTCGGCAATGAAGATCACATATCTCGCGGTTCCGCCGTCTATCGAAAGAGAGTAATGTATCTGATTGGAGTTTACGAATATGGTATCCCCCTCATGCAGCATGATAAGCTTTCCATTTACCGAATAGGCCATGGTGCCTGATTTTACGGATACCATTTCTATACCCTCATGGAAATGAGGAACCTTCTCCCAGGTGACGTTTGGCTTTACCCATCCGTCATAAATATAGGTCGGAAATGAAGGGTCGTCATAGTTTACCTGTTCCGAACCGTCATCTCTCTTTACGATGAGTCCCATGTGTTCCCGAATCATAACGATTTTCTCCTGATAATAGAAAAATTATAACAATATTCCGCACGGAAACAATATTGTTATAATTTTGAGCTGTTTTGGGTCTATAATTAGTGCTATATGTATAATATACTTATTATCATCAGAAAAGTCAAGGGTTTATAAGAAAAGAGGCGTAATATGGCAGAGAAAGTAATCATCATGAAAGATGTCTGTAAGGACTTCAAGGTTTTAAACCGGCACGAAGGTCTTAAGGGAAGTTTTAAGGATCTCTTCTCCAGGGACTATAAGATCGTTTCGGCGGTGAGTCACATTTCTCTCTCCATAGAAAAGGGAGAAATTGTAGGATATCTCGGCCCGAACGGTGCAGGTAAGTCTACTACTATCAAGATGATGACAGGCGTACTGGAGCCGTCTTCAGGAGAGATCATGGTGGATGGGACCATTCCCTATAAGAACCGTACAAGAAATGCGGAGAAGATAGGGGTTGTCTTCGGACAGAGATCCCAGCTCTGGTGGTCACTTCCGCTTATAGAATCCCTGAAGCTTCTGAAGGATATATATATGATCCCGGATCAGAATTATAAGGATATGCTGGATCTGTACAGGTCTCTTGTGGATATTGAGGATCTGCTGCACAAGCCGGTACGTCAGATGTCTCTGGGGCAGAGAACACTGAGCGATATTCTGGCGGCATTCCTGCACAATCCGAAGATCGTATATCTGGATGAGCCCACCATAGGTCTCGATGTCTCCATGAAGTCAAAGATAAGAACACTTATCCATGCGCTGAACCAGGAAAAGGGTACCACCATTATCCTTACAACCCATGATATGGGGGATGTGGATGCACTCTGCCGCAGGATCGTTATAATCGATCACGGAAAAATGCTCTACGATAATGATATCGAACATCTGAAGAAATTCTTCGGATCCTACCGTACACTGAAGCTCCGTCTTGCGGGAGATATGAAGAAGCATAAGGAAAAGATCGAAGCAGAGCTTCCCATGTGCTCAGTGGGCATGACCGAAGACGAGGAATGGATCACCATCCTTGTAGATGAAGAAAAACGGAAGGTGATGGATGTACTCGGACAGATCCAGAATTCCTACGCAGTCCGCGATATGCAGCTGGAGGAGATCTCTACCGAAGAGGTCATCCGGAAGATATATGAAGGCGCAGCTGTGAGTAATGCTGAAGAAGAGTCTTCCGGACACGGGGAAGGAGGCGGTAAAGAGTGAGAATGCGGAAATACCTTACCTTCCTTCGCGCAGGCGTGATCGAAATGGTACAGTACCGGCTTTCCCTCTTTGTTATGGTTATAGGAAATCTGCTGTACCTGATCGTTATCTACTTCCTGTGGAAGGCCATCTACGATTCGGCCGGAACTGACCGGGTGAACGGGATGACATTTTCAGATACACTGATCTATCTTGTGCTGGCAACGGCGATGTTCACATTTATGGAAATGTACTCCGTATGGGAGATCGGCCGGGATATCCAGAGCGGCAAGATGGTGCTTAACCTGCTGAAGCCCATGAAATACAGGACCTATCTTTTCTGGTCCTATTCGGGAACCATAGTTTCACAGTTTATCGTGACCTTCCTGCCGACGCTGATCATCGTAAGGATAGTTACGGGAGATACTATCCCTCTGGGCTGGAACCTGTTACTGTTCGTGGGATCGGCGATAATGGCTGTGGTGATCAACTACAGCATAGACTTTATAGTAGGTACCATATGCATCTTTACGGAATCGATCTGGGGTATCAATATCATGAAGCAGGTTATCGTACTGCTATTATCGGGTGCGACGATCCCGGTGGCATTCTTCCCGGAGGGACTGAAAACGGCAGTTTATTTCATGCCGTTCCAGTCCATTTACAATACACCGCTGACCATCCTGTTAGGTAAGGAAACTCCGGAGAATATACTCTGGATGATGGGACTTCAGCTTTTCTGGTGCATCCTTCTGGGAATTCTCGGACGCCTTTTCTGGAACAGCTCGGTACGTCGCATCACGGTGAATGGAGGTTGATCATATGAGTCAGACAAATGAGAATACTCTTGCTGTAAATGAGGCATCGATGTCTGCAAAGAGGGGACTCGGATTCTATCTTCGTATATATCGCAAGATCCTGGTGCAGGATTTAAAGAGCAAGATGAGCTACCGTTCGGATTTCATAATATCCACCATAGGAATGATCGCTACGAATGTAACTGGCTTCATAAGCTTCTGGATACTGTTCCGGAATTTTTCATCCATCAACGGCTGGGATTATTATGAAATGCTGTTCCTGTACGGATTTTCACTGGTATCACTTACACCGGTACAGTGCCTCTTTGATAATAACTGGAGTCTGCGTATGAACGTTTACTCCGGGGATTTCATCAAATACTGCTTCCGTCCGATAAACCTTTTCTTTTACTATCAGTCGGAGGTATTTGATATCAAGGGTCTCGGCCAGCTGGCCTTCGGTATAGGAACCATAGCCTATGCATGGTCTCACATGTCGCTGCCCTTTACCTTCTGGGCATTATGCCAGCTGATCATATTCCTTATCACGGCATCGCTTATAATGATCGCACTGCAGAATGCGGCAGCTGCAACATGCTTCTGGCTGACGAATTCATTTTTTATACTTGATCTTGCGCTGAAGATGAAGGACTATGCAAAGTACCCGATAACAATATTTAATTCGGTGTTCAGATTCATATTTACATTTATCATACCCATCGCCTTTATAGCATATTATCCGAGTCTGGTCATACTCAGACCGGATGCCGTTCCGGTACTCAGCTGGCTGTCGCCGATATTCGGAGTGGTATTCTTCTATCTGAGCTACAAGTTCTGGATGCTGGGCGTGAAAAAATATGACTTCACCGGTTCATGATCTGAAAAAGGAGAAAAGCATATGAATATACGTGAAATGACAATAGCTGATTATGACAGGGTTTATGAGATCTGGGATAGTAAGGATAGATACATAGAAATACCGTTCATCGGTTTAGTACGACCGTTCATGTCAAAATTATGGTAAGGAGATCCTCCCTTTGGTAAGCTTTCAGCAAATACCAACGGGAGGATATTTTTATGAAGAACAGTATAGCGATTAAGACAGAAAGCCTTACGAAAAAATATGACGATAAAACTGCTGTGAACGCACTTGATCTTACTGTTATGGAAGGGGAGCTCTTCTCATTGCTGGGAGTAAACGGTGCGGGAAAGACCACGACCATCCGCATGCTCTCGTGCCTTTCAACACCTACTGCAGGAAGGGCAGAGGTATTCGGACATGATGTGGTAAAGGAACCGGATGCCGTTAAGCAGCTTGTGGGGATCTCAACCCAGGATACGGCAGTTGCCGAAAAACTCACCGTATATGAGAATCTCGTCTTTATGGCTGAGATATATGGAAAGGAAAAGGCTGATGCGGATCGTGTCATAGATGTGTTCGGGCTCGGTGAAGTAAGGAACAAGAGAGCAAAGACACTTTCCGGAGGATGGAAGAGAAGGCTTTCCATAGCCATGGGTATCATCGGAGATCCAAAGCTTCTCTTCCTGGATGAACCCACACTGGGACTTGATGTTCCGGCAAGACGTGAGCTGTGGAAGATAATCCAGGACCTGAAGAAGAACACCACCATTATTCTTACCACACACTACATGGAAGAGGCTGAAGCGCTTTCGGACCGCATCGGGATAATGATCAACGGCAGACTGGTACGTATCGGAACGGTTGCCGGACTTGAGGAAGAAACCGGAAAGAAAGGCCTTGAAGAAGCATTTATAGCCATTGCTGAAAGGGAAGGAGTATACCATGAATAGGACCATTTGTTTTACAAAAAGAAATATTAAGGAAATGTCAAGAGACCCCTTAAGCTATATCTTCTGTATAGCTTTCCCGATCGTTATGCTGGTTATCATGACGCTGGTAAATGACAGTATTCCGGCGGAATCGGGGCAGACGGTCTTCAGGATCGATAACCTTGCGGGGGGAGTTGTAATCTTCGGGCAGACCTTCGTTATGCTCTTTACAGCGCTTGCAGTGGCAAATGACAGGGCAGGATCCTTCTTGATCAGACTTTTTGCAACGCCCATGAAGAGTAAGGAATTCACAGCCGGCTACATTCTTCCGATGCTGATCATTTCCATCATCCAGTCGGTTCTGACCTTTGTCGCAGCATATATTATCTCACTCATCGTAGGATATTCACTTAACCCTCTGGGTCTTCTGCTTGCGATAGTTACCACCATTCCGTCGGCGCTGATGTTCATAGCCATCGGACTGATCTTCGGAACCATTTTCAGTGAGAAATCCGCTCCCGGACTCTGTTCGGTGCTCATTTCACTCGGCTCCTTTGTAGGCGCCATCTGGTTCGATGCAGAGAAGAGCGGCGGTGTAATGTACACCATATGCAAATGCCTTCCATTCATCTACTGCACAAAAACCGCCAGAGCTTCCATCAAACTTGATTTTACCTTTGACGGTTTCGTACTTCCCATTATCATCGTAACCCTTACCGCAGCGGTACTGATGTTCCTCGGCATATTTGTGTTCAGAAGAAAGATGAAGGCAGATCTGGCGTAATGCATTAAGAAAAGGTATTCCGCTGAATAATTACAAGACGATTGAAAAAACACCCTGAATACCATATACTGATTAAAGTTGTAAACAGGTAACTATTCAGCACCGTCAGAATATGGTATTCAGGGTAAAAAAATGCAGATAAAAACAAATATTAACGAAAGATACACGGAGACGGAGCTCCATGTATGTAAGGATAAACTGGATGATGAGGTGAAGAAGATCGTCAGTGAGCTGCATGCGATGTACGATCCGGCACTAAATGGTACGGATGAACTGGGCAACCGCTGTGTCATACCGCCCGGAGATGTGGTGACATTTTATGCAGAGAAACAGAAGGTTTTTGCGCTGGATGCCGCAAAGAAGTACAGTATTCCGCAGACACTTCAGGAACTGGAAAAGATGCTTGAAACCAGCGGTTTCATAAGAATCTCGAAATCGGAGATAGTAAATCTCCGAAGGATCAGAAGCATAGATATGAGCGTGACGGGTACCATTAAGGTCATAATGAAAAACGGCTATGAGACCTATACATCCCGCAGAAATGTTGCGCGTCTGAAGGAAGCTCTGCAGAAAGGAGGGGATAAGCGATGAAGGACAGTGTTAAGGAAATCCTGAAAAGAGGTGCTGTGAGCTTTGCCATTTCGGCCATGGCAGGACTTACCGTTAATCTTATCATAGATGTCATTGTCAATGCGGCAGGAAGGGATGGCTTTATATCTGTATCCCCCGAAACCCGGGCGCTTTTTCCCACGCCGGCTATAGCGGCATATGTAAATGTACTGCTTTACGGACTTATAGGCGCAACCTTTGCCACCATGACCTTTATCTTTGAGATAGAGCGGCTGGGCTTTGTTATCCAGAGCATACTGTATTTCCTTATGACCAGTGCAGTGCTTGTGGTGATAACGGCATTTATATGGCAGCTGCACAGGTATCCCCAGGCACTGATACCCACCATTGCCGGATACGCTGTGACATTTCTTATTATGGGCGTCAACCAGTACAGGACTCTGAAACGTGATGTCAGAGACATAAACCGCGAGCTTGAAGCTGCGGAGGAAGATGCTCAGGCCTGATCTCTTCGCTTTGACGGAAGCTGGGCGATAACAACGGCGAGCATGACTATACCGCAGCCGATAAGCTCACGCACCGACAATGTCTGATGCAGCAGCAGCCATCCGGCAAGCGCGGCAAATACGGATTCCAGACTCATCAGAAGTGAGGCAACGGTGGGATCCGTATTTTTTTGTGCGATGATCTGAAGTGTGTAGCCCACGGCGCTGGACAGGATGCCGGCATAGGCTATGGGAATGATGGCAGAAAGTATGGCAGAGATATCCGGACTTTCAAATATAAGCATTCCGATAAGGCCGACAACGGCTGCAAAGAAGAACTGTATGTCAGAGAGCTTTACTACATTGGGAACACGCACTGAAAAATGATCCACGCTTAGGATCTGCATGGAAAAAACTATTGCACATATCATCACGAGAGTGTCGCCCTTTTCTATGGAGAATCCGTCCTTTACACTGATCAGATATAATCCGGCAAGCCCCAGCAGTACACAGAACCAGATCTTTTTCTGAGGCTTTTTCTTCAGGAATATGGCGAGAACGGGTACAAATATCACATATAGAGCAGTGATAAAACCGGCCTTCCCTGCAGTGGTATATTTGATACCTGCCTGCTGGGTGATACTGGCGATACCAAGAAAGAGACCGCAGCAGGCGCCGCCGGTGATATATAGCCTGAGGGGAGCAGGCTTTACTGCTTTCTTTTTATTTTTTCTGTCAATATATTTTGAAACCGGAAAAAGAACCGCAGCGGCGAGGATAAAGCGTGTGAAGACAAAGGTCCAGGGACCTACATGTTCCATCCCGGCACTCTGTGCAACAAAGGCTATACCCCAGATCAGTGCAGTCAGAAGAAGGAGGGAGTTGCTTATCTTTCTTACGCGTTTTTCATTCATGTGTTTATTCTCCGTCGAAAAAATACAAGTGCAAGTTTACAATATCCGTTATGGAAAAGTAAAGAATAACCTGAAATACTGATTGACAAAACAGAAAAAAACAAGTAATACATATTTGCAAAATAAACTCATGTTGGGCTGATGGATCGGGGCTGGAAATGAAAAAGAATCTGGACATGACGCAGGGCAGTCCTTTTCGTCTGATCATACTTTTTACTATTCCCATAATACTGGGGAATATATTTCAACAACTTTATAATATCGGTGATGCGAAGGTTGTTAGCTTTTTCCTGGATGCGAATGCTTTCGGGGCCGTGGGAATGACGGCGGTTGTCTCGAATACGCTGATCAATCTCATAAACGGCTTTACCCAGGGCTTCGGCATTATTACCGCAAATGCCTTCGGAGCAAGGGATACGGCGAGGATACGCAGGAGTATAGCGGGCGCTGTGACCCTGACCTGTATTCTTATGGTGGTTCTTACGCTGGCGGGTCTTATATTTATCAGGCCCATGCTTTTATGGCTGAATACTCCGGAGGAGCTGCTTTCCGATGCGATATCTTACGTACGCATCATAATCATGGGGCTTCCATTTACGGCGATTTATAATCTGAGCGCCAACCTGCTCAGATCCCTGGGCGACAGCAGGACGCCTCTTTACTGTCTCATAGCATCCATAATCCTGAATCTTGTTATGGATATATTATTTGTGGGTGTTCTGAAATGGGGCATCGAAGGCGCGGCCATTGCAACCTTCATAGCCATGGCAATATGCAGCTTTGCCTGTGCTCTCTACGGATATACACATTTCAGGGAGTATATGCCGAAGAAGGAAGACTGGAAGGTAGGCAGAAAGGAATACGGAGAGCTGTTCCTGACAGGCCTTTCCATGGGGCTTATGGGCTGTATCGTAAATATCGGTACCATAATCCTTCAGGGAGCCATCAACAGCCTGGGACCGGATGTCATAGCTGCGCATACAGCCGGACGGAGGCTGATAGATATACTGATGTCGCTGATCTATACTTACGGTTTTACCATGACCACCTATGTCAGCCAGAATATGGGCGCGGGAAGGGCCGACAGGATAAGGCAGGGAGTAAGGATCGCGACACTGATCGTTACGGTGGAATCGGCCGTTCTCATCATTTTCACCTTTCTTTTTTCGGGTGATATAGTTACATGGATCGCCAGCACGGACAACACGGTCATACAGGAAAATGCAAGACTGTACACCCGGGTGATGATATGCTTCTATCCGGCGCTGGGACCGCTTTTCATCCTGCGATGCACCCTGCAGGGGGTTGGAAAGAAAATGATACCGCTGGTGTCATCGGTACTGGAGCTGTCGGTGAAGGTGCTTTCCGCCATGTGGCTGACGCCTTTGCTGGGATACCTGGGAGTAGCTCTTACCGAACCCATCAGCTGGGTGCTGATGACAACGATACTGACCGTAGGATATATACGCTGGTGTAAAAAAACCAGGAGAATAAAGGAGCAGGGATATGGATATTGAAACAGTTAAGAGAGATGCGGAGGCCGTATTTTCGGAGATCTGTGAGAAGGCAGTGATAAAGGAGGGAAGCCTTTTTATCGTGGGCTGCTCATCAAGTGAGATCATCGGAAACCGTATGGGAACCTCTGCCGACGGGGAGACGGATGCAGCAGTGGATGCGGTATATCGGGTGATCAGCAGCATGCTTGCCGAAAGGAAGGCCTTCATGGCCGTACAGTGCTGTGAGCATCTTAACCGCGCTGTGGTTCTTGAACGTGCGGCTATGGAAAAGTACGGATTTGAGCAGGTAAATGTTATACCCCAGCCTCACGCCGGCGGGGCATTTGCCGTTAAACATTATAAAAGCCTGAAGGATCCGGTGGTGGTGGAAAGCGTTGACCGGAAGGCGGATGCAGGCCTTGATATCGGCGGAGTGATGATAGGAATGCATATACATCCGGTCGTTGTTCCGCTGAGACTGGATAATAAAAGGATAGGGGAAGCCATTATCCTTGCCGCACGCCACAGACCGAAGTATGTAGGCGGGGAGAGAGCGGTATACGACCCGCAGTTAGCCTGAAGGGTTATGAAAAAATCAATAATCGTTTACAATGCGTGAAAGCCCGTAAAATAAGAGGATTGATCTTATGATCAGTCTTCTTTTTTTCTTTTCAAAAGACGTATTTTGAGGTATGATATAGATTGAGTTTGTGTGGCTATCCGGCAGTCCTGTGCGCCGGGATATGAATATATCCTGAGCGGTGGAGGCTGAATGGCTGCAATGTTTTGTAAAATACACTCAGGGGGTACCGAAAATGGAAAATACGAAACAGAACAAGGTGATCCAGCCGGGGATATCGGATGAGGTCGCTTTTGTCGCATGTGCAGGCAGTGCTGCGGGAAAGCGAAGGTTCGCGGAAAGCGGATGTGCATCCTGCATGGATGCCGTAGCATCCGGCTTTGAAAGAGGAGAGTGCAGAAGCGGATGCGTCGGCGTCGGCAGCTGTATTTCGGTCTGTAAGCAGAATGCCCTTCGTATGGAGGAGGGTAAGCTGATCGTGGACCGTGAGCTCTGCAACGGCTGCGGAGACTGCGCGGCGGAAAACGTGTGTCCGCAGGGACTGATCAGGATGATCCCGCGGAAGGCGACAAACTTTATTCCCTGCTCCAGTACGGAGGAGGAAGAGGAAGTTGTAAGGAAGACCTGCGGTTACGGATGTATAGCCTGCAGCGAATGCGTTAGGGCATGTCCTAAGGGCGCAGTATCCATCGTAGATAACCATGCAGTGATCGATTATGATAAATGTGCCGGCTGCGAGGCCTGTACCGTTAAATGCAGAAAGAAGATCATAGTGGATACTCTCCATGATCTCACAAAGATCAAGGAGAAGGTTGCATTTGTACGCTGCTCAGGCGGCAAAAAAGCCCAGGAGAAGTATAAATCCATGGGTATCCAGACCTGTACCGAGGCTGCAAAGCTGGATGCAAAAGCACTGGGCCTCTGTACCACCGGCTGTCTCGGACAGGGCAGCTGTACCGCTGTATGCCGCTATGATGCCATTTCCATAGTGAACGGTACTGCTTATGTCGATCCGGATAAATGTGTGGGCTGCCGGGACTGTACATTT
>ONWK01000100.1 GCA_900321505.1 uncultured Eubacteriales bacterium | reverse complement strand
TTCAACGGCAGATGTACCCTGAGATTCATCATCAGCGATACAGGCATCGGCATGAGTAAAGATTTCCTTCCCAAACTCTTTGATACCTTCAGCCAGGAGAATTCATCGGCTGTCAGCGCCTATGGCAGTACAGGCCTGGGAATGCCCATCACAAAGAACATAGTGGAGCTGATGAACGGCAATATCGAGGTTGAAAGCGAGAAGGGGACCGGCACCACATTTACCGTTACGGTAACACTTGCCGAATCCGACAGGAAGCTCACCGGACCGATGGAAGACGATCTCCAGCCGAAGGATATGAGCGTGCTCGTGATCGATGATGATCCTGTTGCCTGTGAATATGCGGAGTATGTGCTTGGACAGGTGGGTATCACCTGTGACATAGCGTCCTCCGGTTTTGAAGCTCTGGAAATGATCCGGATGCGAAAGCTCAGAAGAGAAATGTATACCCTTATCCTTGTGGACTGGCGTATGCCCGAAATGGACGGGATAGAGACGACAAGGAAGATCCGGGCCATACTGGGAGATGATGTGACCATTATCATCCTTACATCCTTTAACTGGGATGATGTGGCCGATGAGGCAAGAGAGGCAGGGGTGGATACTTTTGTTGCAAAGCCTCTCTTTGCCGGTACGGTCATGGATGAATTCCGTGAGGCCTTTAAGAAGAGAAATGCCGGACTTCTCAACCACAGGGCGGATCTTAAAGGGAGAAGGATATTGCTGGCTGAGGATATGAACGTAAATGCCGAGATACTGATGATGATCCTCAGCATGCGTGAGATGGAGGCCGATCACGCTGAAAACGGCCAGATCGCCCTGGAGCTTTTTGAAAAGAGCCCGGTAGGATACTATTCCGCTATCCTGATGGATATGAGGATGCCGGTAATGGACGGGCTTGAGGCAACAAGGCAGATCAGAAAGCTTGACCGCGAGGATGCTGAAAAGATACCGATCATTGCACTTACGGCCAATGCATTTGATGAAGACGTACAGAGAAGCCTTCAGGCGGGGCTGAATGCTCATCTCAGCAAGCCTGTGGAGGCTGAGAGTCTGTATGACACACTGGAGAGTCTGATAGAGTGATCTGATCTTCGAAGGATGGGGAAGCAGGAAGGAGAGGGGTTATGCAGTACAGGAAGGACAGATACGGAAATGATATCTCTATTCTGGGATACGGATGCATGCGGTTTACGAAAAAGGGCGGAGGCATCGATCTTGCCAAGGCGAACCGTGAGATAATGACGGCGTACCGTGCAGGTGTGAATTATTATGATACTGCGTATATCTATCCCGGCAGTGAGGTGGCGCTGGGAAAGATCCTCGCAAAGAATAAGATACGTGATAAGGTGAAGATCGCAACAAAGCTTCCCCAGTATCTTCTCACGAGCGCAAAGGCTGTGGACAGATTTTTCGCCGAGCAGCTTGAGAGGCTTCAGACGGATCATATAGATTATTACCTTATGCATCATCTGACGGATATCGCCATATGGGAGAAGCTCAAGAATGTGGGCATCATTGAGTGGATCGCCGAAAAAAAGAAATCCGGCGCGATAATAAATATCGGATTTTCCTATCACGGAAATACGGATAATTTTCTGAAGATACTGAATGACTATGACTGGGATTTCTGTCAGATACAGTATAATTATCTGGATGAAGTATCCCAGGCGGGAAGGAAAGGACTGCAGGCTGCAGCCGCAAAGGGAATCCCCGTGATCATCATGGAGCCCCTCAGGGGCGGCAAGCTGGTGAATCTGCCGGAGTCGGCAAAACGGCTGATCGATAAGTATGGTAACGGATGGACTCCCGCGGAGCTCGGTTTACGTTGGCTGTATGACCAGCCGGAGGTGACCTGTGTGCTTTCCGGTATGAACTCAGTTGAGATGGTTAAGGAAAACTGCAGGGTTGCAGCGGATGCGGAGGCAGGAGGCCTTACGCCCAGAGACAAAAAGCTGATCGCAAAGGTAAAGCAGATCATAAGGTCCAAGGAGAAGGTGGGCTGCACGGGCTGCAGATACTGTATGCCCTGTCCGAAGGGCGTGGATATTCCCGGCAATTTCTACTGCTATAATCAGATGTTCATAGACGGAAAGAGGAAGGGAAGATTTGAGTTCGGCCAGACCGTGGCGCTGGCGGAGCATCCGCCCTTTGCAAGCCAGTGTGTGGAATGCGGTAAATGTGAGCTGCACTGTCCCCAGAATATCCCCATCAGGGAGAAGCTTAAGGAGGCGGATAAGGCGCTCAGGCCGCTGCGTTATAAGATCGCTATAGCTATAGCGAGAAAATTCATGCTCCGCAAAGCTAAGAAGTAACAGTGATGCGGGAGGAGCTTCATGGTTTTTGAAGAATAACAAAAACGGAGGAAAAAAAGGATGTTTGAGAAGGTTACGGAAACTATTTTAAATGTAGGTGTAAATGATCCGGATATAAAGCTCTTTGAGAATCAGTATGACCTGCCGGAGGGTATGGCATATAATTCATATCTCATCGTGGATGAGAAGATATGCCTTATGGATTCCGTGGATGCGGATGTTACGGAGGAGTGGCTCGCAAATATCGATGCGGCCATACCGGGACGCAGTGTGGATTATGTAGTTGTACAGCATATGGAGCCTGATCATTCAGGATCCCTGCTGGCTCTTATCGATAAGTATCCGGATATTAAGATATATACCGGACAGGGCGCAGTGATGATGATGAAGCAGTTCTTTGACAGGGATCTTTCCGACAGGATCAATGTGGTAAAGGAAGGGGACACGCTTTCCCTGGGCAGCCACAGCCTGTCCTTTATCGGAGCGCCCATGATCCACTGGCCCGAGGTTATAATGACCTGGGAATCAAGTGAAAACGTGCTTTTCTCCGCCGATGCCTTCGGTAAATTCGGTGTACGCGAGGCGGAGCCGGATGACTGGGCATGTGAAGCCAGAAGATACTATTTCAATATCGTCGGGAAATACGGTATGCAGGTTCAGAATGTACTGAAGAAGCTTGAGGGTTATACCCCTGCTCATATCTGTTCGCTGCATGGACCCGTGCTTCCGCAGAATGAGGAGCTTTCCTTCTATCTGGATAAATATAAGACCTGGTCGGCATATCTTCCCGAGGATGAAGGCGTGGCGCTTATCTATGCATCCATTCACGACCAGGGAACAAAACAGGCGGCCCTTGCTCTTAAGGAAATGCTCGAAGCAAAGGGCATAAAGGTAGGCATGACGAATCTTACCGAGGATGATATACATGAGGGCGTTGAGGATGCCTTCCGTTATGACAGAATGATCCTCTGTGCTTCCTCCTATGATGCGGATCTCTTCCCGCCGATGACGAAATTCCTGAACATCCTCAAGATCAAGGCATATCAGAAGCGCAAAGTGGCTCTGGTGGAGAACGGAAGCTGGGCGCCCTCTGCAGCAAGAGTGATGAAGAGCTATATAGAAGGCTTCAAGGATGTAACGCTGGTTGAACCTGTGGTAACGATAAAGTCAACGCTGAAGGATGCTGACAGGCCGAAGCTGGAGGAGCTTGCTGCAGCGCTGGGATAACCTTCTGAAAGGAGATCAGGATCATGAAAAATCAGGTCTATAATCCATATCTTCCCTTATATGAATATATTCCGGACGGAGAGCCGCATATCTTCGGGGACAGGCTGTACATTTTCGGCTCTCATGATAAAGAGGGAGGAGAAACCTTCTGCATGCTTGACTATGTAACCTGGTCTGCGCCGATTGATGATCTCAGCGATTGGAGATATGAAGGCGTTATCTACCGTGCTGATCAGGATCCACAGTACGGGAAGCCCACCGCATGGTTTAATCATGTGGAGGAAAATGCGGCTGCCAGTGCGATACACGAGGAGCAGAATACACTGAAACATATGTATGCGCCGGATGTGGTGCAGGGACCGGACGGCAGGTATTATCTTTATTATGCAATGAGTTCGGACTACGGTGTGGGCGGATATACCTGTCCCATCAGTGTGGCAGTGGCTGATGCACCGGCAGGCCCTTATGAGTTTTTGGGACTTGTGCGGAACCCGGACGGGACTCCCATGATGAGGTATGTCTGCTTTGATCCGGCGGTACTCAATGATAACGGCACCATAAGGCTGTATTACGGTACGCGGTATGATTTCGAGGAACGTCCTGATTTTACACCGGATTCGGATTATGTGAGATCGGAAATGGGCATGTTCGGAAGGACTAAGGAGGAAATACTCAGCTACCCCGATTCCATTATGGGACCGGTGACAGTGACTCTTAAGCCGGATATGCTGACCATAGCCGATGAACCGAGGCATGTCATTCCTTACAGGGTAAAGGGTACCGGTTTTGAGGAGCATCCCTTCTTTGAGGCTTCATCCATGAGGAAGGTGGGAGATAAGTATTATTTCATATACTCATCCCAGAGAAATCATGAGCTTTGTTATGCTGTAAGCGATCATCCGGACCGGAATTTTACCTTCGGAGGAACCATAGTTTCAAACGGCGACGTGGGACTGAACGGAAGAACCCAGGAAGAAAGACTGAATATGACCGGTACCACACACGGCAGTATCATAGAGATCAACGGCAGCTGGTATGTGTTCTATCACAGACTGACGCATAAATCCGACTACAGCCGCCAGGGCTGTGCGGAGAAGATCGAGATAAAGCCGGACGGAAGCATAGAGCAGGTTGAGATCACCAGCTGCGGACTGAATGACGGACCCCTCAAGGGTACAGGAGAATATCCGGCTGCCATCTGCTGCAATCTTACAAACGGTAAAATGCCTCACGGAAGCAACAGGATCTATGATTTCAGTTTCCCGAATGTAAATCACAGGGTTATAAAAGAAGTGGAAACGGGGGACGACGGCATAGCAGAGAAAGAAACCTCTGCGGAACGATTTGTGGCGGAAATATCCGACGGAACGCTTATAGGTTACAAGTACTTTGATATCAGGGACCTGAGGGGCATTTCTGTTATGGCATCACTTGCGGCGGGAGAAGGTGAATTTGAGATTCGTACAGAGCCGGAAGGATCTGCGGTGGGAAGCATAAAGCTCTCGGGAACCGACGGGAAATGGAAGAGCTTTGAGACGGGTGTTCAGATACCGGACGGAGTTCATGCGATTTATTTTATCTATCACGGAAAAGAAAAAGCGGAATTACTGAGTTTTAAGTTGATATGAGACAACTATGGGGACGGTTTCCGGCCGGCACGTGAAGCATTTTTCTGAAAGAGAAAAAATGTTGCGTGCAGGCCGGGAACCGTCCCCGCTTTTTGCGCGATCACCGGTCATCCTTCCTGTCATTATAGAAATCAATTATATTCTTCCCCTGATCTTCGGGGTTTATATCCACATCCTTTGCATTGTTCTTCCATCCTGAGTCCTCCGGAAGGAGAGCCCATGCAAGATTATGCTGCTCCCATTCATATACCATATCTTCAGCTGTCCTGAAACCGGATCCGTCGGCTGTATGTATCGGATGCGCCTCCGATAAGGTACGGCAGATTATCAGCATGTCATCATGATTCTGTATCTTATATGAATCAATGATCTTCCAGTTATCCGATGAGGGTGTAAATACCGCTTCAAACCGAAGACCTCCGTAATCAAAGCTGTAATGCAGATCATCGTCCGTTTTAAGATTCAGATCCGCGGCGGAACCGAGCAGTGATGCTGACCATGCTTCGGAGGCTTCCGAAGCCGTATCTGAGGAAGAAGCTCCGCAGCCCGAAGGTATCAGGGTGAGCAGCAGTATGGCATTGAGTAAAACTATATTTCTTTTTTTCATCAGCTGAACCTCATGCCTTGTCCATACTCTTCGGGAGTATGATGGACAGCAGCAGGGCAACTACAAATACCACAGCTACTACATTTGCACTGAAAATATCCTGTATGATCTTCGGAAAGATATTCCATATTTCCGATTCACCGGCAGTTGTGGTTCCGATACCGATGGCAAGGGACAGAGAGGCGATCAGCATATTTCTCGGAGTAAAGCCGCATTTTGCGATCATCTGCATACCTGAAAGAAGGATCTGACCGAACATGATAATGGTGCAGCCGCCCAGAACAGACTGGGGCAGCGATGCCAGAAGATTTCCAAGGGGCGGGAAGAAGCCGGCAGCAAGCAGGATGGCGGCACCGGTCATGATGGTAAAACGGTTCACCACCTTTGTCATGGCAATTAGTCCCACATTCTGGGAAAATGATGTGACCGGCGGACATCCGAAAAGGGCGGAGGTTGCGGAAGCAAAACCGTCTACAGCGATGGAGCCGGATATTTCCCGGTCGGTTGCTTCTCTTCCGAGACCGCCGGATGCCAGAGCGGAGGTGTCGCCTATGGTTTCCGTTGCGGAGACAAGGAAGATAATACATACTGAAAGAATTGGCCCGATATGGAATTCGGGGGTGAAAAGCATAAAATGGGGGAAGGTGATGATACCGTTATCCCAGATGCCCGAAAGATCGACCTTGCCGAGGCACAGGGCAACGATATAGCCTATTATCAGACCTACCAGAACTGCAAGAGAACGGAAGGGCCCTTTTGCAAGAACGGTCCATAACAGGAAGAATATAAGCGTGATAAGGGCAATGATAAGATTCTGTGAAGAACCGTAATCCTCCGAATAACCTCCGCCCATGGCACGTATTCCCACGGAGAAAAGGGAAAAGCCTATACCGCACACCACGGTGGCGCATACAATGGGAGGTATCAGCTTTGAGATGTTCCGGATGACCAGTCCCAGGGTACCTTCAAATATTCCTCCGATTATTACCGCGCCCAACACGGCAGGATAGCCGTAATTTCCGGCAATGGAACAGAGTATGGTCGCAAAGGTAAAACTGACACCCATTACAACCGGAAGTCTTGAACCTATACGCCATATGGGATAAAGCTGGATGAGGGTGGCCAGACCGGCTATGAACATGGCATCCTGAATCAGCATTCCGATCTCCGCATTTGTAAGCTGAGGGCGTGCTGCTGCGGCGATAATGGTGATAGGCGTAAGATTTGAAACGAACATGGCAAGAACATGCTGGAGTCCGTAGGGTATGGCCTTTCCTATGGACACCCGGCCGTCCAGCTTATATATATTTTCTATACTTTTATCTGTTTTGGTTTTTTCTTTTGTTTCCTTCTCCAAATATTATCCCCCCTTGGCCGACCGCAGGCTCAGCTTTTAAATACGATCTCCCCGTCGTCCGTCATGCTTTCTATCACTGCAAGGGAGGTTACGGAATATCCCATCTCACGAAGCTGCGTTCCTCCCTGCTGGAAGCCCTTTTCAATGCAGATCCCGACGCCTTCTACCTTTGCTCCCGCAAGCCTGCAAAGCTCGGCAAGACCGATTATCGCATTTCCCGTGGCAAGAAAATCATCCACGATCAGTACATGATCCTTTTCGGACAGGTATCTTTTGGAAATGGTAACCTGATAGTCTTTTTTGTAGGTGAAGGAGCTTACGGTTGTAGTATAAAGGTCATTTCCGAGATTCAGACTCTGGGATTTTTTTGCGAAGAGCAGAGGGACATTAAAAAAACGCGCAGCGGAGCAGGCAATGGCTATGCCTGAGGCCTCGATGGTCAGGATCTTCGTGATCCCGCAATCCTTATAGGCCTCGTAAAATGCCTCGCCGATCTTATCTATGAGACTGACATCGATCTGGTGATTCAGAAAACTGTCAACCTTCAGTATATTTCCCGGATATATCCGGCCGTCTTTTCTGATCCGTTCCTCAAGTAGCTTCATGGTACGCCTCCTATATCAGTATATCGTCTTATCTTCCTTATCTGCAAAACGGTTAAAGGTTTCAATGGTTTCTTCCCGGTCCATCGGCACAAGCCGGAGGGTCTCATCATCCCCTTCGCCGGAATTCAGCTTATCGATGTAGTGATATATAAAGTCGTCACGGAAGCCTATGGCGGCAGCATCCTCCTTGGTGTTGCCGTAAAATACGGTTTTGATATTTGCCCAGATGATGGCAGATAGACACATGGGACAGGGGTAGCAGCTGGTGTACAGCACGCAGCCCGAGAGATCGTGGGTCCCGAGATTACTTCCCGCATTCCGGATCGCTGTGACCTCTGCGTGGGCTGTGGGATCATGAAATGCAAGTACATGGTTGGAGCCCTCACCGACGATCACGCCGTCCTTTACGATAACGGCTCCGAAAGGACCTCCTGCATTTGTTTTAAGATTGTCCGCTGCAAGCTCATCAGCGCGTTTCATAAAATCATTCATCATGCCCATCCCCCAAATCGTGTAGATATATACATTTTAGCTGAAAACACGCTTAACTTCAAGTCTGTCGGAATATAGTGAACATGCAAAATAAAATTTGGGAATCATTCTCAAATCTATTGACAAAGAAAAATAAATATGTATAATTGGGAATCGTTCCCACTTTTATATCAGCAGGAGGAGGATCATGACTACCAGATCTAAATATAAAACCAGACAGAAGGAGATTCTGCTGGAATACCTTGAATCCGTGCCCGGAGTGCATGTAACCGCGGGTGATGTATGTGATTACTTTAAGGCCAAGGGTGCGCCTATCGGAAAGTCCACTGTGTACCGGCATCTGGAAAGCCTTGTGGATGAAGGACTTATAAACAAATATGTGATAGACGGCAACAGCCCGGCCTGCTTTGAGTATATAAGGCCCGAAAGCCATGAGCATAATGAGGTATGCTTCCATTGCAAATGTGAGAAGTGCGGTAAGGTAGTGCATCTTCACTGTGAAGAGCTGGAGGATTTCCAGGTTCATCTGCTGGAAGAACACAGATTCAGGATGGATCCGGTAAGAACGGTATTTTACGGATTATGCGAGCAGTGTATTTGACATGACGGAGGTTTTTTTATATGAAAAAGTTGATCTTATTACTGGCAGCGGTTATGCTTATGGCAGGATGTCTTACGGCCTGCGGTTCAGACTCGAAGGAAACCGCTGCGGCGCAGGATACGTCAGCTTCAGGGGCAGCGAACGGAAAAAAGCAGCTGCAGATAGTTACAACGATCTTTCCGGAGTATGACTGGGTGAAGAATATACTCGGCGATAATCCGGGAGGAGCCGAGCTGAAGATGCTTTTGGATAACGGCGTGGATCTGCACAGCTACCAGCCTACTGCAGAGGATATAATGAAGATATCCACCTGTGACCTTTTCATCTATGTGGGCGGAGAGTCCGATAAATGGGT
>ONWK01000096.1 GCA_900321505.1 uncultured Eubacteriales bacterium | reverse complement strand
TGCGGTATCTCCGCATAGGTCACTTCTGTGAGGGACACTGTCTCTATCATCTCACCGCCCGTAAGAAAAGGCGGCATCTTCTCCAGCATCTTTCTCCTGCCGTACACCACGCCTATTCCCATGGGTGCCAGCATCTTATGTCCGGAAAATGCTATCGCGTCCACTCCCAGCTCCTGCACATCCGTCTTTCCGTGGGGCACGCTCTGGGCGCCGTCCGCCACATAATATGCGCCATATTTATGCGCGATCTCCGCCAGTGTCTTAACATCGACTATCTTTCCGAAGACATTTGACATGGCCGTCAGCGCCACGATCTTCGTCTTATCCGTCATCAGCGCTTCAAGCTTTTCGGGATCAAAGCTGCCGTCCTTTTCAGGGTACATGTACTTCACCACAGCCCCCGTCCGCTTCGCAGCATGCTGCCACGGAAGCAGATTGCTGTGATGCTCAGCCGCGCTGGTAATGATCTCATCCCCGGGCGTAAGCATGCTTCCCAGACTGTAAGCCAGAAGATTCAGGCTCTCGGATGCATTTCTCGTGAAAATGATCTCCTCCGCCTCAGCCGCATTTATAAAATCCGCAACCCGCTGCCGCGCCGCCTCGTAAGCCTCCGTTGCGGTTATCGAGAGCTCGTAAAGCCCCCGGAAGGGATTCGCGTTGGAAAAAAGGTAGTATTCCTTCACCTTATCCAGCACCGCCTCCGGCCGCTGAGAAGTCGCCGAATTATCAAGATAAGCGAGCTCCGTGTCCCTGAAAAAAGGGAAATCCGCACGGATCTCATCTATGGTCTTCTTCATAATGTACCTTATATCCTTCCGGTAATCTATATAGTCTCATCCTCTGCAGGCTCTACTTCGCCGTACGCTGCCAGCAGTTCATCCCTGATCTCCTTCACAGGGATCTTTCTCAATGCCGCTGCCATGCGTCCGTCCGCCAGCAGCTGATAAGCCGCCTCATCGGATATGCCTCTTGAGCGGAAATAATACAGTGATTCCTCGGACAGGTCTCCGATGGTTGCGCCGTGGCTTCCCTCCACATCCTCTTCGGTACAGAGGATAAGCGGTACGGTTCTGTTCACAACGTCCTCGTCAAGAAGGAGCACATCCTCCCTCTCATCGCCCTTTGAGCCGCTGCAGCCGCGGATGAAATCTATGGTTCCGCGGAAAGCCTTCTTTGCTCCGGCGCGGAGTACGCCGTCAACCTTTATCTCGCTCTCTGTATTCACACCGCGATGGCGCGCAACATAATTTATGTCAACCTGCTGATCCTTTGCCGCATTATATGCCGCATCTATCTTAAGCCTGCTCCGGTCGCCGCGAAGATCCGCAGCCGCGCCGAATAATGTATTCTCACGCCCCAGGGTTATCTGCAGCAGAGTGAATTCACTGTCCTCGCCCAGCACTGCAGCCACATCGCTGTAAACCGACAGCTTCTCGCCGGGATCACATATCTGCACCAGATGCACCTTTGCGCCGTCCTCAACAAGGATACGGGTCTCGGAAGCCAGTGATGCTTCCACGGATTCCTCTGTCTCCGCCTCCTGCTCAGCCATATCTCCCAGCTTCTCATCCCACAGCGTTCCCAGATCCCATGCGGACTTTCCGGAAATGCGCATCACCACCGTCATCTCACTGCCTTTTCTGGCAACCAGCTGGCAGCGCGCGGCCGTCATGGCGCCCGGCGTTGAATAATAATCAAGCACAGCCGGCTTCTCCGGCTTCATACCCACAGTCGTTGTAAGCACCACCGGATCCACGGGACAGCCGGCGATCCAGCCGGCAAACTCCTTTCCCATACCGGATTCCGCGGAAAGAAGCTTCTCCACATCTTCCTCCTCCAGCATGGCGCTGTCCGATATCTCACCCAGCAGATTCACTATGCACACGGCCTCCATGGGCTCCTCTTCAACACGGATATCCGTATCATTTACCCTGAGCCAGTTCCAGGTCGGCGCCGGGAGAGGGTTAACTTTTAATGTATTATCTGAGATCATCCTATGCTCCCTTTCATCTCCAGCCTGATAAGGTTATTCATCTCCACCGCGTACTCCAGCGGCAGCTCCTTTGACACCGAATCCGCAAAGCCGCTGACGATCATGGCCCTGGCGTCTTCTTCGGAAATGCCCCGGGACATCAGATAGAATACCGCGTCGTCACTGATGCGTCCGATCTTCGCTTCATGGCCGATCTGCGCGTCTTTTGTCCTGATATCCATGGCAGGAATGGTATCCGACTGGGATATGCCGTCCAGCATGAGGGACGAGCAGTCCACTGCGGATCTTGCTCCTGCCGCGGTCTTCTGAACCACCACCGCGCTGCGGAAGGTACTGATACCGCCGCTCTTGGATATGGACTTGGCGTTAACCGCCGAGGAGGTATTCTTCCCGGTATGCACTACCTTCATTCCGGTATCCAGGTTCTGTCCCTCGCCGGCAAAGGTGATGCCCGTATATTCCATGCGCGAATCATCCCCTGACAGTATGGTCATGGGATAAAGGTAGGATGTATGCGAGCCAAAGGATCCGGAGATCCACTCCATCCTGCCGCCCGCCTCCACCTTCGCGCGCTTTGTATTCAGGTTATACATATTCTTTGACCAGTTCTCAATGGTGGAATATCTGAGCTTTGCATTCTTTCCAACAAAGAGCTCCACACATCCCGCGTGCAGATTGGCCACATTATATTTCGGAGCCGAGCAGCCCTCGATGAAATGCAGGTCCGCCCCCTCATCCACGATGATCAATGTATGCTCGAACTGACCCGCGCCCGGTGCATTTAAACGGAAATATGACTGCAGAGGGATCTCGACCGTTGCTCCGGGAGGCACATATACAAATGAGCCGCCGGACCATACAGCCCCGTGCAGCGCCGCAAATTTGTGGTCTGTCGGCGGAACCAGCTTCATGAAATGTGAGCGGATCATTTCACCGTATTCACCGTGCATGGCTGATTCAAGATCCGTGTAGATGACGCCCATGGCGGCAACCTCTTCACGGACATTGTGGTATACCAGCTCCGAGTCGTACTGCGCCCCCACGCCGGCCAGGGATTCCCGCTCCGCCTGGGGTATGCCCAGACGCTCGAAGGTGTCCTTGATCTCCTGGGGCACCTCGTCCCAGTCCGCGTGCATCTTGGTCTTCGGCTTTACATAGGTCACGATGTGCTCCATGTCCAGGCCGTCGATGGGCGGTCCCCAGTTGGGAATCTGCATGCTGTTATATATTTCAAGGGATTTCAGCCGGAATTCACGCATCCAGTCGGGATCGTTCTTTTCAGCGGATATCTGCTCCACGATCTCCGGAGTCAGTCCCTCGTCTACCTTGTAGTAGTCCTTTTCTTCATAACGAAAGTCGTACATGCTGCGGTCAACATCATCGACGTAGGTTTTCTCTTTCATTCTGTATCCTCAGCAATTTTTTCAGCGTCTATTCACATACCCTGCAAATTCGATCACGTACCTTCCGCGCTTTCGGCACTTATGTTCGTGATGAATTACAGATATCTTTCGAATCCGCCCCGGTTGATCTCCTCCACCAGCTCCGGTCCTCCGGTGCGGACGATCCTTCCGTCCACAAGGATGTGGGTATGATCCACGTGCAGGGCGTCAAGTATCCTTGTGCTGTGGGTGATGATTATCAGTGCTCCGTCCTTCTCCTCCTGGAATGCTCTTACGCCCTCCGAAACGGTGCGTACCGCATCCACGTCAAGGCCGGAATCGGTCTCGTCGAGAATGGCCAGCGAAGGATTCAGCATCAGCAGCTGAAGGATCTCCGCCTTCTTCTTCTCGCCGCCGGAGAAGCCCACGTTCAGATCCCTGTCAGCATAGGAGGTATCCATGGAGAGCAGCTTCATCTTCTTCTCCAGCTCCTTGCGGAAATCCCACAGCCGGACTCTCTTTCCGGTCCGCTGGTCCAGGGAATTCCTGATAAAGTTTGATAGTGAGATGCCCGGCACCTCTATCGGATTCTGGAAGGACAGGAAGAGTCCGTCCTTTGCGCGTTCCGTGGCCGACTCCTCTATGATGTCCTTGCCCTCGAAAATGATGGAGCCTCCGGTCACCGTATAGGTCGGATTACCCATCAGCGCATGTCCCAGAGTGGACTTGCCTGCGCCGTTGGGGCCCATGATCACGTGGGTTTCCCCTTTGTTTACCTTAAGCGAAACCCCGTGCAGGATCTCCTTATCGCCTGCATTTACCTGCAGCTCCTTTATTTCCAGTAATTCAGCCATTTTTTCCTCCTTAGGGAATCTTCCTGCCATCTTCTCCAGTTCCTCCGGAGTCGGCAGAGAAGGCCTTGCCAGCTTAATAAGTTCCATATTTCCTCCGGATTAGCAAACCCCCGTCCTTACCGGCGGGGGTTTCACCTGTTGTTACTATTCACGCCTATCCCAGCTGTACGTAATTGTACTTCATCTGCTTTGCGTCCAATGCCCTGCGTATATATTTATTGCCTGTAAGCAGCACGATCTGCTCCTGCTCCATATCACACAGCACCTCAAGGAATACCCCTGCATCCTCAATGGATGTGAAATCTATCATATCCTGGATCACCAGCGGAAGCTGTTCCTCCGACATGTACCTGGCTATGCTGAGGCGCACTGCCAGATAAACTCTGCGGGCCATTTCTTCGGGAAGCGCGCTGATGGAGCTTCTTCCGTTGTAGCCGTCCACCGAAAGCCCGTCCCTCTCATCAAATACAACCGCCGCATATGCATTTCCCGTCAGGGCCGCAACGTATTTGGAAAGGTGAGGCACAAAGCTCTTTGCCGCCTTGCTGCGGTATTCCTTTGACAGATTCTCTATCGTGGAAATGGCAAGATTTATGGCATTGATCTCATCATCGAGCTCGGTCTTCTTTTTGAATACCTGGCTCTGTTCCTTCTTCAGCTTCTCCCGGATGCTCTTCTTCTCAAGCAGCTCCTTCTCCTCCGCCTTGAGCTGATCCTTCTTGTCGGAATACTCTCTGGCAAAGGTTATATCAAATTCATCCTCTTCGCGGTGATCCTTTTCTTCCTCCAGCTCGGCCAGCACACGGTTGAAATCCTCTTCGTCCGGAACCCGGCCCTCGCCGTCGTCAAAATAGCCCTTATCCTTAAAGCCGGTAAGGATGGTGATCACTACAAAGATCGCAGTGAAAATGATGAAGAGCTTGCGCACCGCATCCTCAAAGGGGATCAGGTATACGATACCCGTAATAACTCCCACCACGAAAAGACCGGTCAGCAGGATAACAAAGAAATTATCCGAAAGCTTCTTCTTCGGCTCTCCTTCTTCTTCCGTCAGCTCCGAAGCGCCGTAGTTCTTCTCGGCCTCCTTAAGGCGGTCCATTTTCCTGTCCAGTTCCTCATCGGACTTGTAGGTAATGGTGCCGTCCTCGTTCTCAACGAGCTGCCTTGCGACCCTCTTACGCTTCTCGGCCTCTATGGCGAAATCCTCGGTCAGCTGCTGCATCGCCTGCTTGTTCTTCTCAAGCGCCTCATCCACAAAATCATAGGCCTCGATCTGCTCGTTCAGGCTTTCCAGGCGTCGTATCAGAGGCTGGGGATCGTTCTTCTCCTTCTCCTTCTCGAGATACTTAAGCGCCTCCCTCTTGTTCAGCTCACCGCTTCCCGTTTCGATCTTATTTCCCAGGAAGGTCTTCAGACTCTCTGCCGCGCTCTCCTCAGGCTCTGCTATGATACGCGTATCCTGATAGGTATACTTGTCGGTCTCCATCAGGGTTCCCACTAGGCTGTCCGCATTCTTCAGGATCACCTCGCGTCCGGACTGCACCTCCATAACGGATGTGCGCTTTGCGCCGCTCAGAAATGTGCGGTCGATGAGATAACTCTTGTCGTCCTTTTTCAGATACCCGGTGCCGGAATATCTGCTCTGTCCCTCAGGCTTGTAGCGTTCGTACTCACCCTTCTTCCCGTCTTCCACAGGCCTCTTCCTGATACCGTAGAAGATACCGCTGATGAAGCCCGCGATATCGGACTCACCAGAATCCTCATTTCCGTCGATAACATTCATACCGGGGGAAAGGGACAGCTCATCATTATGAAATTTACCGAAATCCCTTAATAACAGTTTTGAAAGATACATGCTACTCTCCTGCCCGGATCAGTGCTTCTATGCCATAACGTATGGCTTTTTCCCGGATCTTCTTTTCTGAAGACAGACTGTCCTCAACCTGATGAACAAAACGGCCCATGAGATTCGTCTCATTTTCAACCGTCATGAGCTCCAGTTCCTTTTCGGATAAGGTCTGGTCGGATACGCCGAGTATATGGAAACGGCGGTCCAGCCTGCTGAAATCCTTCTTCAGTCCCTGGGGAGCAAAGCCCCGGAGCACGATGCTGTAAATATTGTCATGACCCATCTTCATGATCCTTTCCTCAGCGAGCTGAGGCAGATCTATGTCGGTATATTCCGGCTTCAGGTCAAATGTTATGCGTATATAGCTTCTCTTTGCCACCGGGCACCAGGTGATCTTTGTACCCTCGTCCGTGATCTCACCCAGTACATACCCGTGCTTGCCCTGATCCTCGGGGCCCAGGGGCTCCGGCGATCCGGAGTAGGCCATGCGGTTTTTCAGGACATGTGACGGCTTGTGCATGCCGCCCAGCGCCACATAATCGAAGCCCTTTCCCGCCAGCACATCCTTTCTGAAGGGCATGTGGCCCTTTGTGCCGCCGCAGCCGAGAAGGATGTTAAAGGAACCTGCCCTGCCGGGATTGATGCCCTCGAGTATCCTTCCGGCTTCCTCGGACTTCCGGTAGCTGTAACCCGTCACGCAGGTGTTAACGCCTTTAAGATATGCATTTGTCGTCTTCCCCGCGGGAAAGACCACTGTCTTGGATTCGAACATGAAATGTTCCAGCGGAGCCTTCGGAGTTATGGGATCCGCATCCCCCGCCAGAAGAAGCGTGCGGGTGTGCTCCAGAGTAAGGAGCTGCTCGTCAAGCCATTTCAGATCCTCCTCCGTGGGAGTCGATGCGAAGAGGTTGCCCGCTATCAGCAGCAGCTGAACCTCCTTCTCATTGCAGTCCTTCAGGATCTGCAGAAATGTCTCCCGTATCTCCTTTGCGCGGTCCTCGCTCCAGTCCGTTCCCGGATCCGGTGAATAACCGAGATATATATCTGATATGTGAATGAATCTCATTTGATATACCCTTACGTTCAAACTAAATAGACTATGTATGTCATGACACACATAGTCTATTATAAACCAGATTTGCCTTTCATGCAAAGGAAATCTTTATATTATCGCCTAATCCTCTATGAGATAGCCTTTGGCATCAAATCTGCATTTTATGCCGTCGATCACGTAGGTTGCACTCTTTGCATACCAGCCGGTTGTATCGACATATCTCCAGCCCCTGCTGTCCTTCTTCCAGGAAGCCCGGTAGATGTATGTCCATGCGCCGCTTCTGTCGAGCCAGTAGCCGTTGCAGAACTCGCTCTCAGCCATGTAGCCGTCTGACTTGAAATAGTACCATCTGCCGTTGATCTTCTGCCACTGGTTTCTCGGATACCAGCCTGAGCTGTCCTGGAACCACCAGCCGTTTTTGTCCTTCTTCCACTCACCGATGGGCCTGTAGGTCTGACGTCCG
>ONWK01000001.1 GCA_900321505.1 uncultured Eubacteriales bacterium | reverse complement strand
TTTCCTCATATACCTTGTGCTTCGTTATCAGAATGAGCGCTTACTCCGCGAGCAGCTTCTCCAGGCTGACTATCTTTACGCACAGTGTGAACAGCTCAGCTGCGGTCTTAAGATCCTCCAGCGACGGATAGGTGGGTGCAACACGGATATTGGAATCCTGAGGATCCTTACCATACGGCCAGGTTGCGCCGGCGCCGGTCATGGTAACGCCGGCCTTCTTTGCCTTTGATACGATATCCTTTGCGCATCCGGGAAGTGCATCAAAGCTGATGAAATATCCTCCCTTCGGCTTGGTCCATTCGCCGATGCCAAGTCCGCCGAGTTCGCGGTCAAAGATCTCCTCTACCGCTTCAAACTTAGGCCGGATTATCGCCGCATGCTTCTTCATGTGCTCGGTCATGCCGTGGATATCCTTGAAGAAGCGCACATGTCTCAGCTGATTCACCTTATCATGTCCTATGGTCTGGTTCTTCAGCTGGCTCAGGATGTCCTCAAGATTGTTGGGAGATGTAGCCAGCGCCGCAATACCGCTTCCCGGGAAGGTGATCTTCGAAGTTGAAGCAAATTTATATACCAGATCAGGATTACCCGCTCTCTTGCATTCCGCAAGTATCTCGATCAGATAATCCTGGGGTTCATCATAAAGATGATGGATACCATAGGCATTATCCCAGAAGATGCGGAAATCCCTTGCTGCGGGCTTCAGCCGTGCGAACCGGCGCACGGTCTCGTCGGAATATGAATATCCCTGGGGATTCGAATACTTGGGAACGCACCATATACCCTTGATGGTATCATCCTCAGCCACAAGCTTTTCAACCATATCCATGTCAGGGCCTTCGGGAGACATGGGTACGGGGATCATTTCTATGCCGAAATACTGCGTAATGGCAAAATGTCTGTCATAGCCGGGCACCGGACAGAGGAACTTCACCTTATCCAGCTTGCACCAGGGAGTATTTCCGAGGATGCCATGGGTGTACGCCCTGGATACGGTATCATACATAACGTTCAGGGAGGAATTGCCGTAAATGATGATATTATCCGGATTATTCTCCATCATATCACCGATCAGCACCTTAGCCTCATGGATACCCGTCAGGACGCCGTAGTTACGGCAGTCCGTACCATCTTCGCAGGAAAGGTCCACGCCTGAATTCAGCGCGTCCATCATTCCCATGGAAATGTCCAGCTGCTCGCGGCACGGTTTTCCGCGGCTCATATCCAGAGTAAGATCCATTTCCTGGAATTTCTTATAGCTTGCCTTAAGCTCGACGAGCTCTGCCTTCTGTTCTTCTTTCGTCATTTCTGCATAGGGCTTCATATGATTCCTCCTGTATATCCATACATGTTTCCGTGATCCTCCGGCGCGCCGTTAAAGGCTCGTTCAGGATGACACGGTCTGCATCGTTCTTCTCCTGTCCGCCAGGACTACATACCCGGTATCAAGCTTTATCTCCGGCCTTCAGGGAGCTCCCCCGCCGGTATTTGCGGTTATGTCAGCGACCGCTCCGTTTCCGGCATCCTCGTCCTCATCAGCTGTCATTCCCGCTGCAGTATTCACGGTTCCTGCTCCGGTTCCCATGAATTCACTGGCAGTTGCCTCGCCGGATTCATTGATATCCTTACGTCCGAGTACCATTCCCACTGTCTTCAGAATGATCTTCAGATCATTCATAAATGTGATGTTGTCCACATATTCCACATCCAGCGCCAGCTTTCTCTCCCAGCCTCCGGTGTTCCTGAACTCGGCTGCTGCAAGACCCGTAAGACCCGGTCTCACCTCATGGCGTCGTTTCTGTGTCTCGTTATATCTGGGAAGATATCTTACCAGCAGCGGACGCGGACCCACAACTGCCATGTCGCCCTTTATGATATTGAGCAGCTCCGGCAGCTCATCCAGGGACGTGGAGCGAAGCAGCTTTCCAAAGGAGGTAAGCCTCTCCTCGTCCGAAAGCAGATTCCCCTCCGCATCCTTTGCCTCTGTCATGGTGCGGAATTTATACAGTCTGAATATCTTCTCATCCCGTCCGGGTCTGTCCTGCCTGAAGAGCACCGGGCTTCCAAGCTTGAGCCGTACAAGCACTGCCGTACCCAGCATCACCGGGCTCAGTGCCACCGCCGCCGATGTGGCAAGAAATGCATCCAGAGGTCTCTTGATATGCGCCTCATAGACGCCCCGTGCAACGTGGGAATTCTTATTCTCTTTATGGTCTGCAACAGCAGCTATGACCGCAGCGGCAGCTCCTGCTGCAGTAACTGTCTTTATAGTATTTCGTATAAGCTTCATAGCGACCCCTTTCCAAATACGATCTCTCAGGGCATATGGGGTTATTATACTTTATCTTATCCTGTTCGTCAAACGATGGTTATCCTTTGCTCTCAAAAAGATACGCCAGCTCGTAAGGCACATAGGCCTCCACGCTTATCCCCTCCGGAAGGTATTCCTCCTTAAGCAGCTCTCCCTTCTTCCGCACGGCTGCAATAACCCCTGCCTTATCAAAGGGAAGCAGCGCCTTAACATGGGTCATACCCTCTCTCAGCAGGTCCTCCAGCTTTGCAGCAAGTATGTCGAGTCCCTCACCGGTCTTTGCCGAGATCTTTACCGTCGCCCTTGAACGTTCATCACGGAAATGTACCTCTTCCCCGGGAATACGATCCATTTTATTATAAACCGTCAGCACAGGCTTATCCTTAATATCCAGCAGATCCAGGGTTTCATAGACCGTCTTCTGGCAGGTCTCCCACTCCGGATCCGATGCATCCACCACATGTATCAGCAGATCCGCGAAGGACGCCTCCTCAAGGGTACTTCGGAATGCACGGATCAGATCCGTCGGAAGCTTCCGTATAAAGCCTACCGTATCGGTAAGGAGCAGCTTCTGTTTACCCGGCAGCAGATATTCGCGGGTAGTGGTATCAAGTGTTGCAAAAAGCTTGTCTTCAGCAAGTATTCCGGCGTCGGTCAGGGTGTTGAGCAGCGTGGACTTACCCGCATTTGTATATCCTACTATCGCCGCCACGGGAATGCCCTTTCTGATGCGTTCCTTCCTGTTAAGCTCGCGGTGGGCCACGACATCCTCAAGCTCCCGCTGCAGCTGGGCTATGCGGTTCCTTACAACACGTCTGTCCTGCTCCAGCTTCTTCTCACCGGGTCCTCTGGTGCCGATACCGCCTCCCAGTCTGGAGAGCTCAATACCATGACCGGTAAGTCTGGAGAGGTTATAGCGGAGCTGTGCCAGCTCCACCTGCAGCTTACCCTCGCTGGTCCTTGCATGAGCCGCAAAGATATCAAGTATCACGCCTGTCCTGTCAAGTACCCTGACCGACAGTGATCTTTCCAGATTCTTCTGCTGTGCCGGGGAAAGCTCATCGTCGGCTATCACAATATCCGCGCTGCGTTCCAGTACCATTTCACGGAGTTCTTCGATCTTGCCGCTGCCGAAATAAGTTCCGGGCTCC
>ONWK01000051.1 GCA_900321505.1 uncultured Eubacteriales bacterium | reverse complement strand
ATCATCAAGCTTTTTGAGGAGCTTGGTTTTGAGAGACGTCATAAGAAGGAAGGCATCAACGACAAGGACATTACAAGTGTACGTATGAAGGATGCGAACGGTTTCCATGTTGACGTTACACAGGTTGACGGGATTCCTCAGGATATGACGACCATCCGTATGAATGTAAGAGATTTCAATGAAGCTTATGAGCTGCTGAAGGCACATGGATTTACAAATGCACAGGGCGATAAGATAACCAATACAGGTTCTTCCATCTCAACAATGATGGTTTCACCCACAGGTTTTTCCATCAGTGTAACTGAGCATATCAGAAAGGATGAGGTTTAAGATAGCTGCGGGAGTGCCCGAACTGCTTAATACTTCTGACGAAAAATCTGTCAGAAAATGAGAGAGGAGGCGGTCTTCAGATCGCCTCCTCTCCATATTGATCCAGCAGCAGATTTGTATCGATAACATTTGCCTTCTGGTTGATGGCAACCGTGATTATGATATCCCGGCGTGATTTGGGATATAGAGGAGCCATTTCACTGAGCTCCAGAACCCGGGTGGTTTCCCTGAGAGTGAGCCCGGCGCCGATGGAAAGACGCAGCAGCTTGTCGCGGCTGGGTTTCCGGGTGCCTTTCATGATCTGGTAGAAATAGGATTTCTCTATCCCTGAGCGTTCGATCAGTTCAGTATCGCTGAGCGCCTGTACAGCGGGCAGCGAACGGTAATATGACAGAAAATCCTTATAGGAGTCAGTTATCTTTGGATGGGACATGAATTGTTCCATCTTTTTTTCATCCTGTATTCCGGAAAGGATATCGGCCAGCTGTCTTGTGGTGGATTCATCCATGATCAGTCACCTCATGAGGGGAAATTATGTTATAATATGTCATGTGTTGTCGTTTATGACTCGTAACTATTCACGTACCATTCAATTCAATCACGAACCTTCCGCGCTTAGCTTAGTAAGCCGTACCTTCGGCACTTGTGTTCGTGATGAATAGTTACGTTGGTTCTATTATAGATAATCGGCTGCGGAATGGCAACCTGAACAGGAGATCTTTTTACGGCAGGAAGAAGTATGGGAAAGAATGACAGAATCGAAGATATAGTTCGCGGCGCGCTCTTCACGGAGATACGCCTTCTTTCCGACGGAAAAAGTATCGTGATGGATCCGGAAACGGAAACCCTGTATTATAAAAAACGTCTTTCCGTTTACAGCATTCCCGTGTTCCGCTTCCTGAAGGAGAATAAGCATAAAAATGTACCGGAGATCCATCTTTTCTGGCAGGAGGAAGGCGACCTGATCGTGATCGAGGAGCTGATCCAGGGACAGACACTGGATCAGCTGCTGGATTCGGGAGAAAGCATGTCATTTGAGGAAAAAAAGAGGATCCTCCTTGAGCTGTGCGATGCCCTGGAGTATCTTCATTCTGCCACCCCGCCGATCATACACCGGGATATAAAAGCGGCAAATGTTATGATCAGGGAGGACGGTGCGGTAAAGCTGATCGATTATGATGCAGCGAAGCAGTATGTGGCTGATAAAAAAAGAGATACAGTACTTATCGGCACCCAGGGAGTGGCAGCTCCGGAACAATACGGTTTCGGTCAGTCGGACGAAAGAACCGACATTTTTGCCATGGGAAAGCTCATCGAAAGACTGCTTCCGGATTCGGTACACGCCATGGAGATCGCAGAAAAGGCTACCAAGCTTCAACCTGAAATGCGATATCCGGGTATATCGGAAATGCGCCGCCAGATAGAGCGCCTGTGGGATCCCGCCATCAGTGATGCGGATCACCGGAAACAGGTAATAGCTGAAAGGATGAGGAGCCGGACTGCAAAAAGAGCAGTTATCGGCCTGGCGATCTTTACAGTTTTAGCTGTGGGACTGGCAGTCTTTCTGAAATTCATCTACCCTGAATACTTTGTGCGTAAACCGGCGTATGAAGAGGGTATCGCCCTTATGGAATCAGGGGAATATGAAAAAGCGGCAGAACAGTTTGAGATCTGCGGTAAGGATTACAGGGATACGGAGGAGCAGATGAAGGCCTGCAGCACGAAGCTGGCAGAACTTCAGAAGCAGAAAAGGCTGGACAGCATCCGGGAACAGTATGAAACAACTGCAAAAACAGCAGTTGAAGCATGGCGTGCCTCAAAGATTAACCAGAAGGAGAAGACAGCGATTGAGGCGTGTATCAACGTCAGCCGCAACGGGCTTGATGAAGGAGAGACACTGGAAGCATTTTGCGAAGAACTGCTTCAGGATGCCATGAAGGATGTTGATAACGAGCTGGTGGACCGGGCGAGCAGTACGATGTTCGTGATGGAGAAGAATCTCAGCACAAATGCCGGATATAGTGATATCATGGATGAGAAGCGGACGAAGTATATTGCAAAGCTGGAGGAGAAGGAAAAATACGCGGCGGCTGCTGACTATTATAAGAAGCTTTCAACGATAACAAAGCAGGATTACACGGAGCAGATCACCGAATATGAGTATCTTCAGGCTATCTTCAGTAAGAGCATTGGTTCGTATAAAACGGCAGCTGAAACATTTCTGAAGCTATATGATTATAAAGACAGCGCAGCGCTGATGAGAGAAAGTTATTATCTCTACGGGGTCGAACTCATTTCAAATGGAATGCTGACGGATGCGGTTCTTTATCTGAACAAGGCGGATAACTATCCCGGTGCGGCAGATCTGGCGAAGCATGCGAAATACAAATACTGTCTTGAGCATGCCGATGCTCCGGATAAAACAACCAGAAGTTATCTGAAGGATCTGGTCGAAGCAGGTTATGACGGCGCCGGTGATCTGAAGAAAAAGGTCGAGGAATGGAAGCTGAGCTTTAAGTTAAAGGAGAAGAGTACCTATGAGGTATCGTTAGACATAACCTTCAACGGCGGACCGGAGGACGGCCTGGATGGATATAAAGCCGTGCTCCATGAAAAGAAAGGTACCACTTCATCATACATTTCAAGCATGCATGTAAGATCCGGAGAAACCTGCAACCTCTCTTTAAAAAACGCGTATGGAAATACACTCAGTACCATAAAGAGGATAGACATATATGATCTACAGGGGAAGAAGATAGGAAGCTACAGCAGGTGAGGTATGGATTAAGGGAAAAAGGAATATAATAGAATAAAGTTCAGGAAAAACGCCGTGTCGGTATGGTCACAGAACAGACTGTACCTGCACGGCGTTTTCGCGTTGACGGCGAACTCTGTATGCATGTAATGAAGAGCTTCATTTGTCATGAAAAAGTGGGCAGTACGCCCACCAAATCCGGCGGGTAAGTCGATATAATGGAATATGAAAAATGTGCCGAGGGAAAAGGTAAGCCGGAAATGGATCAGAGTAAAATAAGCTTGGACAATATTATAACGAAAATGACGGATGACCCGAATACTTTTTCAAGTTATTTCTGTTCACTGGAGTGCGTGAAAAGGAAAAATCATACTGAGATCATCAGAAACAGCGATATAGAAAAGTCCTACTACTACCAGATCATAAAAGGAAACCGTATCCCCAGCCGGAATAAGGTGCTCCGCCTCTGCATCGGAGCGGGACTCTCAACGAAAGAGACATCACACGCCCTGATCCTGAACGGAGACTCACCGCTGTATCTGAGGAGAAAGAGGGACCGAATTCTGGCATATGTCATAGAAAAAGGACTTACTGTAACCGAAGCCAATCTTCTGCTGGACGAGCAGGGGGAGGAGATGCTGTAGGGAAGCTATAT
>ONWK01000221.1 GCA_900321505.1 uncultured Eubacteriales bacterium | reverse complement strand
TTTCATGGCGGACGGGAAGGTATAATCCGTCAGAAGATGATCGAGACGGATGCCGTGGAATGTGTGATTACGCTGGTTGGCAATCTGTTCTATGGTGCCGGCGTTTCCGCCTGCATTCTTTTCCTGAACAACAATAAACCGCTGGCACACAGGGGGAAGATCTGCCTGATCGATGCCACGAATATTTTTACACCGCAGCGGGCGAAGAATATCATGACCCAGGCGGATACGGATAAGGTGTATCAGCTCTGGGAGAAATATGAAGACGTGCGGGATTATTGTGCGGTCGTAGACCAGGAAATGATCCGCGATAAGGGATATGTGCTGACGCCCAATACATATATCGAAAAGACGCCAGCGCCGCCGATAGATCCGAAAAAAGTGAAGGAAGAATATATGGCGGCATTGAGGGAAGTGGAGGAAAGCGAAGCCGCGTTGTTGCAGCTGCTGAAGGAGGGAGGATATATCGATGGCTGAGAGGATCACGCTGGATCAGCTGAAATCCTACCTCTGGAATTCCGCTGTGCTGCTTCGGACGAATATTGATGCCGGAGCCTATAAGCAATATATTTTCCCGCTCATGTTCTTTAAACGGATCTGCGATGTTTATGATGAGGAAACGGAAAAGGCAAAGGAAAAATACGGGGAAGATATCGTCCTGTATCCGGAGGATGAGCTCCACCGGTTTATCATCCCGAAGGGCCATCACTGGCGGGATGTGCGCCAGGTGACGGAAGATGTCGGGACGGCTATCGTCAGGGCGTTCCGTGAAATTGAAAAAGCGAACGGCGAAAAGATGACCGGGATCTTCGGCGACGGTGCCTGGACGAATAAGAATCGTTTGCCGGACCGTCTGCTGCGGGATCTGCTGGAGCATTTTTCCTCGCTGAACCTGTCTTTGGAAAATTGTCCGGAAGATGAGCTGGGTCAGGGATATGAGTATCTGATCAAACAGTTTGCGGATGACAGCGGTCATACCGCACAGGAGTTCTATACAAACCGGACTGTTGTGCACCTGATGACGGAACTGCTGGAACCGCAGAGCGGGGAGTCGGTGTATGATCCCACCTGTGGCAGCGCCGGGATGCTGATCTCCTGTATTGCGCATCTGAAAGAGCAGGGAAAGGAATGGCGGAACCTGCAGGTATACGGGCAGGAGATCAATCAGCTGACCAGCGCCATTGGGCGGATGAATCTGTTTCTGCATGGGATACAGGAGTTTGAGATTGTCAATGATGATACGCTGAAAAAGCCGGCGTTTATTGAAAACGGTCAACTGAAGAAGTTTGATATTGTGCTGGCCAATCCGCCGTATTCGATCAGCCAGTGGGATCGCGGAGCGTTTGAAAATGATAAGTATGGGCGGAATTTCCTGGGCACGCCGCCGCAGGGAAGAGCGGATTATGCCTTCTTTCAGCATATATTGAAAAGTATGAAACCGGTGACGGGTCGGTGTGCGATTCTGTTCCCGCATGGGGTGCTTTTCCGGAAGGAAGAAGCGGAAATGCGGAAGAGACTGGTGGAAAGCGATCTTATCGATTGTGTGATTGGCCTGGGGCCGAATCTGTTCTTTAATGCTCCAATGGAGGCCTGTATTGTGATCTGCAGAATGCAGAAACGGCCGGAACGGAAGCATAAGGTGCTGTTTATTAATGCGGTGCATGAGGTGACAAGGAAAAACGCACAGAGCTGGTTGGAAGATAAACATATTGAGCATATTGCCAGTGTTTATCATAGCAATGTGGATGAGGAAGATTATGCCAGGTTGGTTGGAATTGAAGAAATAGCGTCGAATCAATACAATTTGAATATACCTTTATATGTTGGCATGAAAACAATAGAATCTGTTTCATTAGATTTTCAGGAAAGTTTAAATGATTGGATGGAAAGAAGTGTACAGTTACATGAGATTAATGCGGTATTATTGGATATGCTTGATATAGATCTAGGTTAATTTAATCAAATTGTAAATCAATTCGGAAGGTTGTGGCTGTTGTGCCCAGATATCGTTTTGATCAGATAGCTGTCAATTCGACTGAAAAGAAAAAGCCCGTAGAGTCTGATAAACTTAATTATATTGGCTTGGAACATATTGATTCAGGTTGTCTGGAAGTGACTCGTTGGGGCTCCGAAGTAGCACCAATTGGTGATAAGCTTGTAATGAAAAAAGGGGATGTGCTATTCGGCCGTCGTAGGGCTTATCAGAAGAAGGTGGCAATTGCACCTTTCGATGGTATCTTTTCAGCGCATGGGATGGTTTTGAGACCGATTGAAGAAGTCATAACAAAAGACTTTTTTCCGTTCTTTATTAGCTCGGATTATTTTCTGAATAAAGCAATAAGTATATCTGTCGGGTCATTATCACCAACAATCAATTGGAGCGATCTTCGCCAACTGGAGTTTGATATTCCCTCATTGTCTGAACAACAGGCGACAACTGGAATACTGGTTGAGATGAATCGGCTTAAGCATGCATATGAGCATTTGATTCAGAAAAGCGATGAACTTGTCAAATCGCAATTTGTAGAGATGTTTGGGGATCCTGAAATAAAAGAACAGATATACCCATTAAAAAAACTTTCCGAAACATGCAGTATTATTCAGGACGGTGAACATGCCACTGTGAAACGCGTGGATGAAGGTCATTTGTTTATATCAGCAAGAAACATTAAAGTTGATCATAGTATCGTTCTTGATGCTGTGACATATGTGGATGATGAAGTTTATGGAAAAATAAGAAAGCGTTTTTCTCCTGAAACTGGAGATATTTTATTAACTTGTGCAGGAACAATAGGAAATGTTGCTATAGTACCAGTAATGGAGCCTTTTGTTGCTGATCGTGGTCTTACAATGCTTAGAGCAAAGAAAGATATTCTTCTTCCGGAATACCTTCTTCTTTGCTTGGCAAGCAATTATGTACAAAATCAGATGAGGCAAGGGACACATGCAACAGCATTGGCCCATCTGTACTTAAATAAGATAAGGAATATATTAATTGTTGTTCCTCCACTATCAAAGCAGGAAGATTTCGTGTCATTACTGAAGCAGACCGACAAATCAAAATTGGCAGCAAAACAGGCATTGGAGTCTTTAAATGCTATGCAGAAATCTCTGATGCGGAAGCATCTGGGTGAAACATGATGAGTGGCAGGGGAGGAGATACCATGACTGAAGAACCAAAGAAGAAAAACAAGATGAACTTTTTGGGGTATCTTTCAATTGCTGTGTCTTTAGCATTGATGGTATTTGCAAAATACCAGGCATTTCCTGACAGCTCGGTGTTTGTGCGTCTGCTGGAAGGCGTGCTGGCATATTTCGGTTGCTTTTTGGGTGCAGGGCTTATAACGGTCATTCTATGGCTGGGTATGTATTGTGCCAATCTGTTTTTGAATAATATTTTTGACAAGGATGAGCCTGCTCCGTCTTGGGACAATGCTGGACTAATGCTCTTAGTCATCTTTGCGATTCTCTATGTATTACAGATAATCGGAAAAGATATCATTATCAGATGAGGAGATAAAGAACGATGCCAGGAACGTTTAATGAGCAGGATGTTGAGGATATGATCATCCATACTGTGCAGGGGGCAGGCTGGGAATATATTCCGGCTGATCAGCTTCCGCGGGAGGAATCGGATGTCATGGTGGAGT